>RFJN01000243.1 GCA_003694875.1 Planctomycetota bacterium
CGCCCGCCGTTGCCCCGCTGCGGCGTGCCGTCGGCACGCTGCGCGCTGTCGCGCTGCGCGTCGGCGCGATACGCCGCGTAGCCGCCGAGCACGAGCCGCGGCCGCGTTCCCGGCTCGAACACGAGCAACCGGTCCGCGAGCCGGTCGAGGAAATAGCGGTCGTGGCTCACCGCGACCACGGTGCTGTCGTACTCCTCGAGCGCCGCCTCGAGCGCCTCGCGCGCCGCGGTGTCGAGGTGGTTGGTGGGCTCGTCGAGCAGCAGCACCTCCGGTCGCGTGATCAGCAGCCGCGCCATGCTCACCCGCGCGCGCTCGCCGCCGCTCATGCGCCCGAGCGGCTTGAGCTGCTCGTCTCCGGAGAGCCCGAGCCGCCCGAGCAGCGCCCGCACCCGCACGAGATCCTCCCGCGGGGCGGCGTCGTGGGTCTGCTCGAGCGCGGTGCGCTCGAGATCGAGATCCTCGCCCTGCTGGTAGAACGCCCCGACACGCAGCCCCGGCGGCGACTTCACCGTTCCCGCAAGCGGCGCGAGCTCCCCGCGCAGGATCCGCAGCAACGTCGTCTTGCCCGCGCCGTTGGGCCCCACGATCCCGAGCACCTCGCCGGGCGGCAGCTCGAGATCCAGATCGCGAAACAGCGGCGTCGCCGGATCGTAGCCGCCCGCGAGCCCCTCGATCCGGAACACCGGCCCGCCGCGTCGCTTGCCCGACCGGAAGCGAAACGAAAAGGTGCCGAGGTCCTCGCGCTCGCGCACGCTCCCGTCGCCGTGCTCCTCGATGAAGCGCTCGAGCCGCCGCTCGCGACCGCGCGCCTCCTTCGCCCGCTGCCCCGCGCGGAAGCGGCGGATGAACGCGCGCTCCTTCTCGATGTAGGCCGCGATCTGCTCGCGCTCCTTCTCGGCGCGCTCGAGCGCCTCGCGACGCAGCACCTTGTAGCGCGAGTAGTTGCCCTCGTAGCGCGTGAGCCGACCGTGCTCGAGTGCAAACACGCCCGAGACCACGGCGTCGAGAAACGCCCGGTCGTGCGAGACGATCAGCACCGCCTCGGGCGCCTGGGCGAGAAAGCCCTCGAGCCACTCGAGCATGGCCATGTCGAGGTGGTTGGTGGGCTCGTCGAGCAGAAGCAGATCGGGCTCCTCGCACAGAAGGCGCGCGAGCGCCGCACGCGCCCGCTCGCCGCCGGACAGCGTCGACGCCACCCGGTCGCGGTACTCCGTCCCCAGCCCCAGACCGTCGAGCACCGCCTCGGCACGCCGGCGCCAGTCCCAGCCGCCGCGCTGCTCGTGTTCGCTCTCGAGTTCGGCGAGCTGCTCGAGCAGCCGCTGCTGCTCGCGGCCGTCTGCACGCGCGAGCGCCTCGTGCAGCGCCTCGATGCGCGCCTCGATCGCGCGCACCGGCTCGAAGGCGCCGAGCACCCACTCGAGCACCGTCACACCGTCCGGTGGCTCGGGGTGCTGCGGCAGGTAGCCGATCCGGATCCCGCGCGCGCGCTGCACCGTGCCGCCGTCCGGCTCGATCTGGCCCGCGGCGAGCCGCAGCAGCGTCGTCTTGCCCGAGCCGTTGCGGCCCACGAGCGCAAGCTTCTCGCCGCGGCGCACCTCGCCGGTCGCGCCGCGCAGCACCGCGCGCGCCCCGTGGTGCACCTCGACGTCCCGGTAGGCGAGAAGCGTCATGGCGGCCCGGTCAGGCCCCCGCCCCGACCCCGTCGGGCGCGGCGACGTGCTCGAGCAGCCGATCGACGATCTTTTCGGGCGTCATGCCCTCGGCGTCCGCCTGGTAGGTCGTGATCAGCCGGTGCGCGAGCACCGGACGCGCCACGCGACGCACGTCCGCGGCCGTCACCGTCACCCGCCCGTCGAGCATGGCACTCGCCTTCGCACCGAGCACGAGGTAGAGCCCGCCCCGCGGCCCCACCCCCCACTGCAGCCACTCGCGAATGAAGCCCGGCGCGCCCTCGGTCTGCAGCCGCGTCGCCCGCACGATGTCGGCCGCGTAGCGCAGCACCGGCTCCGGCACCTCGAGCCGCCGCACGATGTCGAGCAGCGCGAGGATCTCCTCCTTCGAAATCAGCGGCTCGAGCTCCACCCGCCGGTCGGAGGTCGTCATCGTCGCGATCCGGTACTCCTCGTCCCAGCTCGGATAGTCGACGTTCACCTCGAACATGAAGCGGTCGAGCTGCGCGACCGGCAGCGGGTAGGTGCCCTCCTGCTCGATGGGGTTCTGCGTGGCGAAGACGTAGAACGGCTCCTCGAGCTTGTAGCGCTTGCCCGCGCTCGTGACCTGGTGCTCCTCCATGGCCTCCATGAGCGCGGCCTGGGTCTTGGGCGGGGTGCGGTTGATCTCGTCGGCGAGCACCAAGTTGGCGAAGATCGGGCCGGGGGCGAACTGGAACTTGCGCTCGCCGGTCTCCATGTCGGTCGCGATCAGCTCGGTGCCCGTGATATCGCTCGGCATGAGGTCGGGGGTGAACTGGATGCGCCGGAAACTCAGCGACAGCACCTCGCCGAGCGAGCTGATCAGCAGCGTCTTGGCGAGCCCCGGCACGCCCACGAGCAGACAGTGGCCGCCGCAGAACAGCGCGATCAGCAACTTGTCGATCACGTCGTCCATGCCGACGATCTTCTTGCGCAGCTCGGCGACGATCTTCTTCGACGTCTGCCCGAGCCGCTCGATCTTCTCCCGCTCCTCGGCGCTGACCTGCTGCTGCGGTGTCTCGCTCATGGACCGCTCCGTCTCTGCGTCGGCGCCCCGCGCCGGTACTCAGAACTCGATTCCCAACCGCGCCGGCACGCCTCGATCGAAGTAGTGCTTGCGCTTGCGCATGTGTGTTACGAGATCGGCGCGCTCCTCGATGGCCGGGGTCAGCTTGTGCCCCGTCAGCACGAGCTCGCACGGGCGCCCGGCCGCCTCGTGCGCCTCGAGGATCGCGAGGACCTCCGCCTCGGAGACGAGATCATACGCGAGCGCGCCGAGCAGCTCATCGAGGATCACGAGCCGGTGC
>RFJN01000244.1 GCA_003694875.1 Planctomycetota bacterium
CCGTGCGGCGGACAGGGAGTGGAACCGGACCCGGACAACGGCGGAGGGCTGCTCATGGGGATCCAGGGAGTCGGGGGCTTCGCGCCCACGGGCGGAGACTACGGGGTGGAGTTCGGCGAGCAGCCCGCAGGCGGGACGGCTCAGGACGGCGGGGCGAGTTCCGCGACCGGGGCTGTGCGCGGCGGCAGCACGAGCGGGGCCACCGGAGAGATCGGGGCGTCGCTGCTCGAGGCGCGGCTTGCGGGCGCGAGCGACGGACGCGACGTCGACCTGCCGTTCGGCGGGGCGCTGCACGTGACCTCGAGCGGCGAGGTGCTCTACGAGCCGCCGGAGGGCATGGAGACCGAGGGGCTCGAGCGGCAGGGCTTCACCTGGGCGGGCGAGACCGGCTTCATGGCGTTGCCGGCGCGCACCGGACGAGCGAGCCGTGCGGCCGGCGACTTCCCGCTGCCGTTCGACGGCGAGCTGCACGTGCTCAACGACGGTGAGGTGCTCTACGAACCGCCGGAGGGCGCCGATACGACCGCGCTCGAACAGCAGGGCTTCCGGTGGGCCGGCGAGACGGGCTACCTGTCGCTGCCGGGGGCGGCGGCAGACGGCGAGCCGAGCCCGGGTGCGTACCGATTGCCGGGCGGCGGGACCCTGGCGGTGGGCGAGGACGGGGCCATGCGCTACGAGCCCGCCGATCCCGACATGGCGCAGGCGCTCGAGATGCAGGGCTTCACGCCGGCGGGCGAGACCGGCGGCTACGCGCTGCCGCGCAAGAGCGGGCCCGAGGCGGCGCAGCCCGGCTACTACCAGATCGGCGGCGGCGGCGGGCTGCAGGTGCTGCCGACCGGCGAGGTGCTCGTCGACGCTCCCGACGCGGCGTCGGCAAACCAGCTCGAGGCCATGGGCTTCCAGTGGGCGGGCGAGACGGGCTACCTGTCGCTGCCCTGAGAGTGTGTGCGCACCCCGAACCGGCCGCCCGTCACCGCCTCGTGCGCGACGGGCGGCCGCTTCGCATCGCGGGCGGGGGCGGGACCCGCGCCGGTGCGCGGTTGCGTCACGGCTCGCGGTTCGCGCCGCTCGGGCCCGTTGCGGCCTCGATCACCTCGAAGCCGAACTCGGCGAGCAGGTGCACGAGGCGCGTGAGGGGAAGGCCGATCACCGCGGTGAAGTCGTCGCCGCGGATCCGCTCCATGAGCGCCACGCCGAGCCGTTCGATCCGGTAGGCGCCCGCGCAGTCGAGCGGCATGTCGTGCAGCACGTAGCGCCGCAGCGTCTCGCGCGAAAGCGCCCGCAGGGTGATCTCGTGCACGTCGAGCGCGTCGAGGCTGCGGCCGCTCGTGGGATCGTGGACCGCCACCGCCGTGAGCAGCCGATGGGTGCGGCCCGACAGCTCCGCGAGCTGCTCGATCGCGTGCTCCACCGTGCCGGGCTTGCCGAGCAGCCGCTCGGGCTGGCCGCCGCTCGAGGGGGCGACCGCGATCTGGTCGGCGCCGATGAGCAGCGCATCCGGAAAGCGCTGCGCGAGGCTCTCGGCCTTGGCGCGCGCGAGCTGGCGCGCGATCGCCTCCGGCGGGGCGTCGCTGCGCAGCGCCGCCTGTTCGTCGACTCCGTCAGGCGAGACCGCGTCGAACGCGAGACCGAGCCGTTCGAGCAGCGCGCGGCGGTAGGGCGAGGTCGAGGCGAGCACGAGCCGACGCGGGGACGTGCGGCGCCGCCGATCGTCGCTCATCGCACACGCGCCATGGGCAGCGGTCGGGCGCGGGCCGGCTCGGGGCGCGCGCGCACGCTCTGGCGGGAGCCGGCGTGCAGCGGCGGTCTGCCGGGAAGTCGGCCGTAGAGCGCGAGCGGGCTCGCGTCGGTGATCTCGAGCTCGACGAGCTGTCCCTCGTACCGATCGGCCTCGCCCTCGAAGATCACGATCTTGTTGTGGCGCGTGCGGCCGGTGAGCTTGCCCGGGTCGTGGCTCGAGCGGCCCTCGACGAGGATCTCGGTGCGGCTGCCGACAAGCGCCCGGTGCAGCTCGGTCTGCACCTGTTGCTGCGCCGCGAGCAGCCGCTGGTTGCGCTCGCGCTTGACCGCCTCCGGCACGTCGTCCTCGAGCGTCCACGCGGGGGTGTGCGGCCGCGGCGAGAACTTGAAGATGAACGCCTGCGAGAAGCGCAGCGAGCGCACGAGCTCGAGCGTCGCCTCGAAATCCTGCTCGCTCTCGCCGGGAAAGCCCACGATGAAGTCGCTCGCGATCGCGACGTCCGGTCCGACGATCTCGCGCGCCATGGCGCAGATCTCGCGGTAGCGCGCGGCGGTGTAGCCGCGCCGCATCGCCTTGAGGATCCGATCCGAGCCCGACTGCGCCGGGATGTGCAGGTACTCGCACACCTTGGGCAGGTCGGCCACCGCGCGCAGGATCGGCTCGCGCATGAGCGAGGGGTGGGAGGTGACGAACCGCAGCCGCTCGAGTCCATCGACGTCGTGCACCGCCTCGAGCAGGTGGCCGAGGTGCGGGCGGCCGGGCAGCCGCTTGCCCCAGCCGTCGACGGTCTGGCCGAGCAGCGTCACCTCCTTGACCCCGTCGCCGCACAGCCGCTCGATCTCCTCGCGGATCTCGGCGATCGGCCGCGAGTCCTCCCGTCCCCGGGTGCTCGGCACGATGCAGTAGGTGCAGCGGAAGTCGCAGCCGTACATGACCGTGACGTAGGCGGTGTGGCGTGCGCCGCGCACCGCGATGTCGCGGCGCAGATCGACCGGACCGGTCAGATCGGCGTGCACCACCGGGGCGCGTTCGCGCTCGATGCGTTCGAGGGCCGCGCCGAGTTCGCCGATCTGGCGGGGGCCGAGGATCAGATCGACGTGCGGGGCGCGCCGGCGCAGCTTCTCCTTGTGGTTCTGCGCCATGCAGCCGAGCACCCCGACGAGCAGATCGGGGTTGCGCCGCTTGCGGCGCGCGAGTTCCCCGAGCCGCGACCACACCTTGTGCTCCGCCTTCTCGCGCACGCTGCAGGTGTTGAACAGCACGAGTTCGGCCTGCTCGCGCTCGTCGGTGGGCTCCCAGCCGAGCTGGCGGAGCTGGCCCGCCGCGATCTCGCTGTCGAGCACGTTCATCTGGCAGCCGAAGGTCTCGAGATAGTAGCGTCGGGTCGCCACCGCTGCTTCTCCAAGTCAATGCGGGATTACGTCTTGCGAGTTGCGACAGGATAGCCGCCGGTGCGCCGGTACGCAAGATGCGACCGCCGTTCGGAGCGCGCGCCGCGTCGGGGTGTGGGGGGC
>RFJN01000245.1 GCA_003694875.1 Planctomycetota bacterium
AGGTTGTGCCGGATCGAGAACGGAAACGGCACCGGACGCTGAAACACCATGCCCACCCGCCGGCGCAACGCCGCCACGTCCACCGACGCTCCGAGCGTGTCCCGGCCGCCCACGCGGATCCGACCCGTCACCGCACAGCCCGGAAGCAGGTCGGTGAGCCGATTGAGCGCCATGAGCAGACTCGTCTTGCCGCAGCCCGACGGACCCACGAGCGCGGTGATCCGGTGCGCCGGCACCTGCAGCGTCACCCCCTCGAGCACTGTCCGCCCGCCGTAGCGCACCCCGAGCCCCTCGATCTCGACAGCCGGCGCCGCTCGCACGGCAGCGCTCCCGCTCTCGCGACTCATGGCCGGATCGCTCCCAGCCCGACCGTGTCGCGACCGAGCCAGCGGTGCGCGAGCAGCGAGGCGCACGCGTTGATCGCGAGCAGCAGCCCGAGCAGCACCACCGACGCCGCGTAGGCGCGCTCGGTGCCTCCCGGCACGTTCAGCGAGAGGTCGAGGATGTGCACCGAGAGCGCGCGGCCCGAGTCGAACACCGAACGCGGCATGCGGTCGACGTAGCCGCTCGTGAAGATCAGCGCCGCGGTCTCCGACAGCGCCCGACCGATCCCGAGCACGAGCCCCACCACGAGTGCGCGGCGCGCGGCCGGCAGCACCACGTGCAGCAGCGTCGAGGTGCGCGAGAGCCCGAGGGCGGCCGCGCCAAGACGGTCCGCGAGCGGGACGCTGCGCAGCCCGAGCAGCGTCGCGCGCGTGAGGATGGGCAGCACCATGCACGCGAGGGTGAGGCCGCCCGACAGGATCGAGAACCCGAGCCCGAGCGCCTTGCACAACAGCGCGTTGCCGAACAGCCCGAAGACGATCGAGGGGACGGCGGCGAGCGCGTCCACGCACCGGCGCACCGCGTCGGCGAGCCGGCTGCCCGGCGGGGTCAGCTCCGAGATCAGCACCGCGGTGCCGAGCGCGAGCGGAACCGCGCTCGCCATGGCCACCCCCACGATCAGCAGCGTCGCCACGATGATCGGTCCGATCCCGCCGGCGCGCCCCGCGTCGAGCGGCGCCGCGGTGAGCAGCGTCCACGACAGCTCCGGCAGCCCGTGCACGAGAAGCGTCCCCACGAGCCACAGCGCCGCGAGCGCCACGAGGGCGGCCGCCACGCTCGCGAACGCCACCAGCCAGCGCTCACCCACCACGCGCCCTCCGCTCCCGGCGGCCCGCGGCGAGCACGAGCGCGGCCGTCGCGACGAGCAGCGCGAGTGCCGCCGCGAACAGCGCCGCGCGGTGCGCACCGGTGGCGTACCCCATCTCGAGCGCCATGTGGCTCGTGAGCGTACGTACCGGATCGAACACCCCGTGCGGAATCGCCACCACGTTGCCTGAGACCATGAGCACCGCCATGGTCTCGCCGAGCGCGCGCGCGGCCGCGAGCAGGACCGCGGACGCGATGCCGCCGCGCGCGGCCGGCAGCACCACGTGCCGGATCGTGCTCCACCGCCGCCAGCCGAGCGCGGCCGCCCCGAGAATGTGCGCGGGCGGTACCGCCGCGAGCGCGGCGTGCGACAGCATGGCGACCGTCGGCACGATCATGAGCGCGAGCACGATCGTGGCCGCGAGCAGGCTCGGGCCCGGCGGCGCGATCTGCCCGATCCGCGGCACCAGCGTCACGAGCGCCCAGAATCCGTAGACGACCGACGGAATGCCGGCGAGCAGCTCGAGCAGCACGCCCAGAGTGCTCGCGAGCGCCCGGGGGGCGTAGAAGCGGCACAGCACCGCGATCAGGATGCCGCTCGGGGCGGCGAGTGCCACGGCACCCAGGGTCACGAGCGCGCTGCACACCGCGAGCGCGAGCAGCCCGAAGCGCTGCTGCTCGGGCAGCCAGCGCACCGACAGCAACGAGCGCAGCGCCGGGCTCGAGAGCAGGGGCCGGGTCTCGAGCAGCACGAACACCGCGATCGCCACCACGACCGCGGCCGCGATCAGCGCCAGCGCACCCGCCGCGATCCGCAGCGCGAGGTCACGGCGCGAGCGGAACGAAGCCATGGCGTCGCACCAGATCCGTGCACCGAGACGAGCGCGCCAGTTCGACGAGCGCCTTCGCCGCGCCCTCCGGCCGGCCGCGGGTGACCAGCAGCAGCGGTCGCCGCAGCGGATACCGGCCGGTGCGCACGTTCTCGACCGTCGGCTCGATCCCCGCGAGCGGCAGCAGGCGGATCGGCACCCCGTGCGCCGCGTCGTGGCTCGCGGTGCCGATCGAGACGTAGCCGATCGCGTCCGGGTTGCCCGCCACCGTCTTGATCGCCTGCTCGTTGTCGCCGACCACCACGTCCGGCTGCACCTGCTCGTTGCGCAGCCCGAAGTGGTGCAAGAACACCCGGAGCGTCGAGTGGGCGGCCGACTTGTGCACCACCGTGATCGGGGCGTCCCGACCGCCGACCGCCGACCAGCGCTCGATCCGGCCGGTGTAGATCGCGCGGATCTGTTCGCGCTCGAGCGCTCGCACCGGGTTGTCGCGGTGCACGATCAGACACACCCCGTCGTGCGCGATCGGCACGGCGAACAGATCGGACTCGGACGGCTCGAGCGCACGCGACACCATGCCGATCGTGGCCACGGCCTCGCGCACGTCCGCGATCCCGCGACTCGAGCCGCCGGTGTGCACATCCACGCGCACGCCGGGATGGCTCTCCTCGAAGCGCTTGCCGATCGCCGCCATGAGCGGCGCCATGGTGCTCGATCCGGTGAGCACGATCGTCTCGTGCGCCGGGTCCTCGGCCCGCCTCGCCCACAGCGAGAGGGCCGCAGCCCCGAGCAGCAGGATCAGGATCGCGTTGCGCACCGGCCTTGCCCTCCCCGCCGACCGTTCCGATCTGCGGGTACGGCCGGGGCGAACGGGCTATTCCTCCGGTTCGGAATCCGTATCGCCGATCTCGCCGAACACCGCCGCGTCGCGCGCGTCCTGCTCGGGATTCACCTTCCACACCCCGCCGTGGATCCAGCGCGGGTCGTGCTCCTCGCGCCCGGCCGCGAAGCGCCACGGCTCGGGATCCTCCTCGGATCCGCAGACGTCGAAGAACTCGCGCTCGAGCACCGCGCAGGCGTG
>RFJN01000246.1 GCA_003694875.1 Planctomycetota bacterium
GCTCGGCAGCGGAGCGACGCCGCGCTCGTAGCTGACCGCGCCCGCGCTTCCGATCGTGTGCTGCGTCGAGGTCTGCTCCTCCACCATGCTGTGGTGCTCGCCGCGCTCGTTCACGAGCACGACGAGGTAGGAGGTGACCGCGTTCGAGGTCGACAGGAAGTCGATCGTCCCCGGGGCCGCGGGCAGTTGCGGCGCCGCCTGTGGACTCGCCCCCGTGGGCGGCTGCGAGAGGGTAACCGCGGCCGGGTTGCCGACCACCGAGAGATCGAGTTCGATCTCGTTCGACCACACCAACGTCCCCCTCGTCCCGTCGTAGGCGGCCACGCGCAGGCGCGTGGCCGCGGCCGGCTGGGTGGGCGTCACGGCGAAGAGCTTGCCCGTCCAGTTGCTGCCGGCTGCCGTGGGAACGCGCACGGTGTTGCCGTCGACGAGCGTCACCGCCGTGGTCGTGTCGATGAACGGCCCCCCACCGACCGACTCCTGCACGCGGTATTGCGTCAGAGCACTGCGGCTCTCGGCGAGCACCCACACCTGTCCCGAGGCGTGCGGCGACTGCGTGCCGAACAGCATGCGGTCATCGAGCGCCACCGCCCGGAAGGCCGGCCGCGGGTGGGCCGGCCCCGCGCTCCCGCTGCCGCCGTTGTCGATGGCGCCGATCAGGGATCGATCGGGCCGGTTGTGGCACGCGACGGCAAGCAGCGGGAGGGTGACCAGCAGAACGCGACGCAACGCCCGACTTGTTCGAGCGCTCCAGCCCCCGGTTCCGTACGGCATGGCGGCACTCCTTCCCTGTTCCCACCGACCGCATATTGTCACGACGCTGATCCAATGGTCAACTCTCCGTACCCTCGAGACGATCTCTTTTCTGGGGGTCCGCCCGGTCGGGTTGCCATGCGACCCTCCAGTGACGGACCGGTGTGTCCGAAAATAGAGACATGAGCGACCGATTGCGCGCGAACGAGCCATGCCGACACTGCCCTCGCCCCACGTGACTCCCACCGAGCCGGTCGCTACGCGTTGCGTCCACGCGCCACGCGCCGCCAGTGTACGGGTGCTCGTCGTGGACGACGATCCGGCCGCGGCGCGGCTGCTGCGCCATCACCTCGAGCGCGCGGGACACGTGGTCTGCGAACGTCTCGACGGCCAGGGGGCGCTCGCCGAACTCGAGCGCGGGGACGTCGACGTGCTCGTCACCGACCTGGTCATGCCGGACATGGACGGAATCGAGCTGCTCGATCGCGCCCGGCGTCTTCTGCCGCACCTCGAGGTGATCCTGACCACCGCCCAGCCCACCCTCGAACGCGCGATCCAGGGGCTGCGCCGAGGGGCAAGCGACCTGCTGTGCAAGCCGGTCGAGCCCTCGGCACTCGTGCACGCAGTGCAGCGGGCGGCGCACAAGCGGCGCATGCAGCGCGCCACCGAACTCAACGAGGTCACGCGCGCAATCTTCTCGCACCGCGACCCGGCGACGCTGCCGCAGGCGATCGCCGACGTGGTGGGGCGGGTGCTGCGCGCCGACGACGTCTCGCTCATGCTGCCGGGACCGGGCGGGCGGCTGCACGTGGCGTACTCGACCGCGGCCACCGCGCCCCACTGGCCCGTCGCCGGACGCCCGCGCAACGGCTCGGGCATCGCGGAGCGGGTGGCGAACAGCGGCCAGCCGGCGCTGATCGTGGGGGATCCGGGAGAGGACCCGCGGTTCCGCGGCGCGCGGGGGCACGGCCGGGTGGCGTCGAGCATCGTGTATCCGTTGCGGGTCGGCGAGCGCACCCTCGGCGTGCTCAACCTCAACCGCGCCACCGGACGCGTCCCGTTCTCGCCCGCCGATCTCGAGCGCGTGGGAGTGATCGCGGGACCGGTCGTGCTCGCGCTCGAGAACGCACGCCTCGTGCGTCGGGCGGCGAGTTCGGAGCGACTCGCGGCGATCGGGCAGATCGCGGCGGGGCTTGCGCACGAGATCAACAGCCCGGCCGCGTGCGTGCTCGGCCACCTGTCGCTCGCCGAGACGGAACTCGAGGAACTCGAGCAGCAACTGCTCGAGCTGCCGGCCGAACAGATCGCCGACTTCGCGCAGCGGCTCGAGGCGCTGCGCGCCTCGGTGGGCGAGGCGGCGGCGGCGGCCGGCCAGTTGCGTTCCATAGCGGACGGGATGCGCTGCATGTCGCGCAACCGCGCAGGCGACCGCTCGCTGCTCGAACTCAACGACGTGGTGCGGACCGCGCTGCGCGTGGCACGCTACGAGCTGCACCGGCACGCCGCCGAGATCGAGACCCATTGGGGCGAGGGTACCGCGGTGCTCGGTCAGGCCGGTCGTCTTGCGCAGGTGTTTCTGAACCTGCTCGTCAACGCCGCGCACGCGCTCGCGTCGGTGCCGGCCGATCGACGACGGGTGCGGATCCGCACCGAACGCGTGGGAAACGAGGTGATCGCCGAGGTCGCCGACACGGGACCGGGCGTTCCGGAGCCGCTGCGCGCCCGGGTGTTCGAGGCGTTCTTCACCACCAAGCCCGAGGGGCTCGGCACCGGCCTCGGCCTCTCGATCTGCGCCGAGATCGTGCACCAGCACGGCGGGGCGATCGAACTCGACTCGAGCCCGGGCGA
>RFJN01000247.1 GCA_003694875.1 Planctomycetota bacterium
CGCTGCCCGCACCGGGCTGCGACTCAGGACGCCGAAGACGCGGGCGGGCTCTCGTCGTCACCGCGTGTCGGTTCCGCCCACTCGACCTCGAGCAGGTCGATCTCGTACACGAGGTGCTTGCCGGTGAGCGGGTGGTTGGGATCGATCGTGACGCTCGTCTCGTCGACCGCGACGATCTCGGCCTGGAACCAGCCGCTCGTGGTCTCGAGCCGGATCACGCGTCCGACCTCGAGGGGTTCGCCGGGCGGGAACTTGTCACGCGGCAGCGAGGCGACGAGTTCGGGCCGATACGGCCCGTAGCCCTCCTCGGGGCTGACCTCGATCACGCGCTTGCTGCCCGGCGTCATCTCGCGCACCGCCTTCTCGAAGAAGGGTTTCACGTGGCCGGTGCCGATCTCGAACACGAGCGGTCCGTGGCCCCACGAGTTGTAGAACGTCTCGCCGTCGCGGATCGCTCCGCGGTAGTGCACCACGACCCGGTCGCCGGGTCCGGGCGTGCGACGCTGCGCCATGTCCCACCTCCACCGCCTCGTTGTTCTCCCCGGCAGGGTACGCCGAAGCGGCGACGAGCGGTAGGCCGGCGGGGCGGTGTGTAGGTACGACGTGTCGGCTGACGCTCCCTTGCGCGCGCGAGTCGCCGGTGCCATATTTTACGCGCTGCGACCGTACAGGCTCCGAGAGCCAGCGCGAGGAGGCCACCATGTGCGAGCGCGTAACGAGCAAATCCGCAACGGCTGTGGAGCTGTGCGCTGCGGGCGTTGGAGGCTGGCAGCGCGGCGTGCTCCTGATGGCGACGTTGCTCGGGCTGCCGTTTCTGCTTCTTGGCGCGGGCCCCGTCCGGGCAGCGACACTCGGCGACCGCTCGGGACTGTACGTCTACGAGGGCAACGACAACCGGATCGACCAGTACGACACGGTGAGCGGTGCCTTCGTCGGCACCGTCTGGGACACCTCCTGGGGGTCGGATCAGAGCTACGGATGGATCGCCTCACGAGGCGACATGGCGTGGACGCCGTCGGGCACCCTGCTCGTGACGGTGGGCGGCAACAACGTGACCGTGTTTCCCGGTGTGGTCGAAATCGACCCCAAGACGGGCAATGTGATCAAGAAACTGGACCTCAGCTACCAGCCCACCGACGTGGTGCTGGACGCGAACGGTCATATCTTCGTGACCGGCTGGGATACGACGACGGTACAGGAGTACGACTGGAACACCGGTTTCATCGTGAAGACCTATGCTCCCAACGTGTGGTACCGTCCCAGCGGCCTGGTCGTCGACGAAGCCCGCAACAGCCTGTGGGTCTATTCCTATTGGTCGGCGGGAGCCAACTATTCGGCACTCCACCAGTTCGACCTCACGAGCGGCCAGTTGCTCAACAGGTACGTCAACACGTCGTTTCTTCCGTCGTACGCGCGAACGGGCATCCTGCTCGCTCCGAACGGCATGCTCTATCTGGCGACCTCCCAGGTCGGCCCGGTGGTCGAGTTCGACCCGGACGCCGGCGTGTTCACCCGCGCATTCTCCGGCGGGATCAGCTATGCCGAGGACATAGCCCTCGGTCCCAACAACACACTCTATGCCGTGGAATCGGGCACGGGCACCATCGCCGCGTACGACATCGCCACGGGGCAGGTGATCGACCCCGCCTTCGTGATGACCGGGGGAAGCTCCACCAGCGGTCTGCTGACCGATCCGCTGACGCTGCTTGCCGTACCCGAGCCCTCGGGCGTCGCGCTCACGGCTCTCGCCCTGTTCACGGGCGCCGCGAGGCTTGTTCATCGACGCCGCCGCGCACGGTACGCATGACCGCCACCGGCAGCCGGAGACCCCGTTACTGAACGAGCCGCTGCCCGAAAGCGGGTCGCGTTCCGGTCTCGGACTGCGCGCACCGCAACGCTCGGCGGCGGGGTCTCGCCTCGGCGTCGCGGGGGCCCGGACCGCACCCGCCGCTGCCCCTTGCCGGGCTCCGTATCATGGCGTGCCCGCAGGCCGGTCCGGACCGGGGGATCGAGAACGCATGGCGGCGCGCGAGAGCTGGGATGTCATTGTGGTGGGCGGCGGGCACGCCGGCGCCGAGGCGGCGCGCGCGTGCGCGCGCATGGGGGTGCGCACGCTGCTGCTCACCATGTCGATCGACACGATCGGCTGGATGTCGTGCAACCCCGCGATCGGCGGACAGGCCAAGGGCCAGATGGTGCGCGAGATCGACGCGCTCGGCGGGCTCATGGGGCTTGCGACCGATCGCGCCGCGATCCAGACCCGCTGGCTCAACACCCGCCGCGGCCCCGCGGTCCGCGCCCCCCGCGCGCAGTGCGACAAGCGCCGCTACGCCGAGGCGGTGCGCTGGACCCTCGAACGGCAGCCCGGGCTCTCGATCCGCCAGGACCGCGTGGTCGATCTCACGATCGAGGGCGATCGGGTCACCGGGGTGCGCGTGGTCTCGGGCGAGCAGATTCCCGCGCGCGCCGTGATCCTCACCACCGGCACCTTCCTGCGCGGGCTCATGCACGAGGGCGAGGTGCGCACCGAGGGCGGACGCGCGGGAGACGGCAGCGCGCGTGAGCTGTCGGGCAGCCTCGCTCGCTTCGGACTCGAGATCGCCCGCCACAAGACCGGCACCCCACCGCGGGTGCACGGCCGCAGCATCGACACCGCGCGCATGCAGCCGCAGCCGCCCGACGACCCGCCCTTGCGCTTCTCGTTCTGGGGACCGCCGACCGACCTCGAGCAGCGCAACTGCTGGATCACCTACACCCACCCCGGCACCCACGCGCTCATCGAGGCCAACCTCGCGCGCTCGCCGATGTTCAGCGGCCGGATCGAGGGCACCGGCGCGCGCTACTGCCCCTCGATCGAGGACAAGGTGGTGCGGTTTCCCGGCCGCGACCGCCACATCGTGTTCTGCGAGCCGGAGGGGCTCACCACCGAGGAGGTCTACCTCAACGGGATCTCGACCTCGCTGCCGCGGGACGTGCAGCTCGCGGTGGTGCATTCGATCCCGGGGCTCGAGCGCGCCGAGATCACGCGCTTCGGCTACGCGGTCGAGTACGACCACGTGCGCCCGCACCAGCTGCGGCCCACCCTCGAGTGCAAGCGGGTGCGCGGGCTGTATCTCGCGGGCCAGATCTGCGGCACCTCGGGCTACGAGGAGGCGGCGGGCCAGGGGCTCGTCGCCGGGATCAACGCCGCGCGCGCGCTGCGCGGCGAGCCCGAGGTGGTGCTCGGTCGCGAGCAGGCCTACATCGGGGTGCTGATCGACGACCTCGTGCGCCTCGAGCACAGCGAGCCGTACCGCATGTTCAGCTCGCGCGCCGAGTTCCGGCTGCTTCTGCGCGCCTCCAACGCCGATCGACGCCTCACCCCGCTCGGGCGCGAACTCGGGCTCGTGGGCAACGAGCAGTGGCGCCGCTTCACCGAGCGACGCGAGCGCATCGAGCGGGCGCAGGCGGCGCTACGCGCGCTGCGCGAGGGGGGCCGCAGCCTCGAGGAGCTGCTGCGGCGACCGGAGGTGCGCCTCAGCGCATGGCTCGACCGCCACCCCGCCCTCGCCGCGCTGCGTGACGATCCCGAACTCGCGCTCGAGATCGAGACCGAGATCAAGTACGCGGGCTACATCGAGCGGCAGCAGCGCGACGTGGAGCGCATCCGGCGCCTCGAGCACAAGCGCATCCCGGCCGACTTCGACTTCGAGGCGATCCCGGAGCTGTCGCACGAGGCGCGCGAGAAGCTCGGCCGCTTCCGGCCCGAGACGATCGGGCAGGCGGCGCGGATCGCCGGGGTGCGCCGCAGCGACGTGAGCGCCCTGCTCGTGCGGCTGCGGGGTCGCTGAGCGCGCGGAACGGGGCTCCGCTGCCTACTTCTTTCCCTCCACGACCCGCGACAGATCGGCGAAGCGCTCGGTGAACAGCGAGCGCACCGCGCGCAGCAGCGCGAGACGGTTGGCGCGCACCGCCGGATCGGGTGCGTTCACGAACACCTTCTCGAAGAAGGTGTGCACCGGCGCGGCGAGCCGCTGCCGGTAGAGTTCGGCCGCCTCCTCCCACGCACCGCGCTCGCAGGCCGCCACGAACGGCTCGCGCACCGCCTCGAGCGCCTCGTACAGCGCCCGCTCCTCGGGCTGCTCGAAGCGCTCGGGGTCGGGCGAGGCATCGTCGGCGCCCTGCTGGCCCCGCACGATCCGCCAGCAGCGGTCCACCACCTCGACGAGGTCGGCGAAGCCCTCGCGGTCGGCCAGCGCGGTGAGCGCCTCGAGCCGACGCTGCAGATCCCCGAAGCTCGTGTCCGCTCCGCCCGCACCGAGCACCGCGTCCACGAGATCGTAGCGGTAGCCGAGATCGCGCAGATACCCCGCCATGCGCTCCTCGAGGAAGCGGCGCACCCGCGCGTGCAGCCCCACAGCGTCGAACGTCGACGGATCGGTGTCCGACGCACTCTGTCCGATCGGTCCGCCGTGGCGCGCGAGCGCCTTGACCGCCTCGGCCACCGCCCGATCGAGATCGATCCCGATCCCGCCCTCGATCAGCATGCGCACCACCCCGAGCCCCTGGCGCCGCAGCGCGTACGGATCGGCGCTCGCGCTCGGCTCGAGGCCCGCGGCGAAGAAGGCGACGAGGTTGTCGATCTTGTCGGCGAGCGCCACACAGCGGCCCGCCGCCGTCTCGGGCAGGTCGTCGCCGGCGAAGCGCGGGCGGTAGTGCTCGGCGACCGCCTGCGCCACCGCCTCGGGAAAGCCCTGGCGCCGCAGGTACTCGCCGCCGATCACCCCCTGCAGCTGCGGGAACTCGGCAACGAGCTCGGTCGTGAGATCGGCCTTGGCGAGCCGTGCGGCCCCCACCGCCGCCTCGTGCTCGTGGCCCTCGAGCCCCATCTGGTCGGCGAGGTGCTCGGCGAGCCACACGAGCCGCCTCGCCTTGTCGGCGAGCGTGCCGAGCCGCTCGTGGAACACGATGCCCGCAAGCGCGTCCTCTCGCTGGCTCATGAGCAGCTTGAGGTCCTCGCGCATGTAGAACGCCGCGTCCTCGAGCCGCGCGCGCAGCACCCGCTCGTTGCCCTCGACCACCACGTCCGCCGGCTCGGGCTGGTTGGCGACGAACAGAAACCGCGCGGTGAGCCGCCCCTCGCCGTCGCGCACCGGGAAGTAGCGCTGGTGGTCGGTCATGGCCGCCTCGACCACCGCCTCGGGCAGCTCGAGGTAGCGCGGATCGAACCGCCCCTCGCACACGTGCGGGATCTCGACGAGATCGCACACCTCCTCGAGCAGCGTCTCGTGCTCCAGACGCCCGCCCGCCTCGGCGAGCCGCGCCTCGATCGCCTGCCGGATCGCCGCGCGCCGCTCCTCGCGCTCCACGATCACGAGGTGCTGGCGCAGCAGCGAGCGGTACGCCTGGTAGTCGGCGCGCTCGAGCGCGATCGGACGTCGGCCCGCGAGGATCGGGTGCCCCTCGGTGCAGCGACCCGCCTGGCAGCCGAAGACGTCGAGCGGCAGCACCTCCGCACCGAGCAGCGCGAGCAGCCGCCGCACCGGGCGGGCGAACGTCTCGTTCGCCGGCGACTGCGGCCAGCGCATGGACTTGGGAAAGCGCAGCGCGAGGATCCAGGCGCGCAGCAGCTCGGGAAGCAGCTCGCGCACCGGGCGCCCGGGGATCGTGCGCGTGGCGAAGACGTACCGACCCCTGGGCGTGTCGCGCACCTCGAGCGCCGCCACATCGAGTCCAAGCTTGCGCGCGAACCCCTCGGCCGCCCGGGTCGGCTCGCCGTCGCGAAACGCGACCCGTTCGGGCGGGCCCGCCACCTCCTCGGTCAGCGGCGGCTGCGCCTCGGGCAGATCGGCCACCGCGAGCACGAGCCGCCGCGGGGTCGCGGTCGCGTGCACCGCTCCGTGCTCGAGCCGCGCCTCGGCGAGGCCGGTGCGCGCGCGCTCGGCGAGCTGCGCGATCGCCCCCGGCACGTACCCCGCCGGCAGTTCCTCGACCCCGATCTCGAGCAGAAGATCAGCCACCGTTGCGCTCTCCCTCGCTCGCCTTCGCGCCCTCGCGCAACAGCGGGAAGCCGAGCTTCTCGCGCGAGGCGAGATAGCTCTGGCCGGCGCGTCGGGCGAGCGCCCGCACCCGCCCCACGAGCCCCGCCCGCTCCGCGGGGCTGATCGCGCCGCGGGCGTCGAGCAGGTTGAAGACGTGGCTGCACTTGATCACGTGGTCGTAGGCGGGAAGCGGCAGATCGGCGTCGAGGCAGCGGTTGCACTCCTCGGCGTACATGCGGAAGCGCTCGCGCAGCGACGGCACATCGGCGATCTCGAAGTTGTAGTGCGAGAACTCGACCTCGCTGCGGTGGTGCACATCCCCGTAGGTGATCCGCTCGCCGTCGTGCTCGACCCACACGAGGTCGAAGACGCTGTCGGTTCGCTGCAGGAACATGGCGATGCGCTCGAGGCCGTAGGTGTACTCGACCGTGACCGGATCGCACGGCATCGACGCCATGTTCTGGAAGTAGGTGAACTGCGTCACCTCCATGCCGTCGAGCCACACCTCCCAGCCGAGCCCGCTCGCTCCCTGGGTGGGCGCCTCCCAGTCGTCGTGCACGAAGCGCAGATCGTGCCGCCGCACGTCGATCCCGAGCTCCTGCAGCGACGCGATGTAGAGCTGCTGCGGATCGGGCGGGCACGGCTTGAGCACCACCTGGTACTGGTAGTAGTGCTGCAGCCGGAACGGATTCTCACCGTAGCGGCCGTCCTTGCAGCGGCGGCACGGCTCGATCCACGCCGCGCGCCACGGCTCGGGTCCGAGACAGCGCAGACACGTCGCGGGGTGGAACGTCGCCGCCCCCTTCTCGACGTCGTAGGGGGTGACGAGCAGACACCCCTGCCGGGCCCAGAAGTGGTTGAGCCGCAGCACGATCTCCTGGAAGGTCAACATGGCGCGGCATGGTAGCGTCGCGCCCCCGGAGGGTCAACGCGCACCCGCACGGACAGCGATTGCGGCGCCGGCACGAGGCAGCTATCCTCGCGCCGCGATGGAGCCCGAGGTAAACGGAAGCGGACGGACAGCGCAGGCGACGAGGGGGCACATGAGCGAGACGACCCAGCTCACCGACTACCAGCGTCTGGCGGGCAAGGACCGGCGCTGGCATCTCGAGCTGTGCGCCCGCATGCTGCAGCAGGCGGCCGCCACACCGAGCCAGCGCCGCTTCGCCACCTGGCTGCGCAAGCAGAAGGTGAGCGACCGCGGCTTCCTGCAGTTCCTGCTCCGGCTTCTCGACATCCACGTCGGCCCGCAGGTGCGGCTCGGCGAGGCGGGCCGGGAGCTGCTCGAGGCGGCGGGCGGAGCGGGCGCGGGCGGCGCACCGCCGCCGGGCGCGCCCCTGCCGAGCGAGAACGACGCGTTCATCGAGGCGCTGTACGACCGCTTCGTCGAGCTCAACGGCTACCTCGTGCAGTTCGTCTTCAACGAGCTCGGCGAGGACTTCCTCGCACCCGGCGAGATGTACCGCCGCATC
This sequence comes from Planctomycetota bacterium, assembly GCA_003694875.1. Taxonomy (GTDB): domain Bacteria; phylum Planctomycetota; class J058; order J103; family J103; genus J103. Next base: position 7,493 of record RFJN01000247.1, read on the forward strand.
GGCTCGTCGGCCTACGCCGGCGAGCGACCCGGGATCGGGGCGTTCGAGACGTGGCTGCAGTGGCTCGAGTGGCTCGGCTACCTGCGCACGGTGGGCTTCCGCAAGCAGCTCACCGAGAAGGGGCGCGAGGCGTGGGGCCAGATCCGGGACGTGCCGGTCGAGGAGCTGCTCGGCGGGGCGGGCACGCTCGGGGTGCTCGCGGGCCTCGGCGAGACGGAGACCGCCCCCGCGGCGAACGAGCCGCCCGCCACTCCCGAACCGGCCGCGCCCGCGGCGGCTGCCCCCGCGGCCGAGACCACCGCGCCCGTCGACGAGGACGAGGAGGAGGAGCTGCCCGACTTCGGCCCCGACGGCGCCCCGCCCGAGGTGGCCGAAACCGGGGCCGGCCCCGCACCGGCGCCGGTGCCCGACGCAGACGACGAGGAC
>RFJN01000248.1 GCA_003694875.1 Planctomycetota bacterium
CGCGCGCGGCGGGGCTGCTCGACGAGGCCGGCTGCGCGTCCGCGCTCGGGCGTCTCGCGGGCATGCCGTGGCCGGGCGTCGAGCCGCCGCCGCTCGAGGCGGTGGTGCAGCAGCTGCAGCACGACAAGAAGGCATATGCGGGGCGGGTGCGGTTCGTGCTTCTCGAGGGGGTGGGCCGCCCACGGCCGGACTGCGAGCTGCCGGACGCCACGGTGCGCGAGGCGGTGGCCCGACTTCTCGCGGATTGGCGCCGGCGCGTGCACGACGGCGGGGGGGGCGGCTAGGCTCTGTCCAGAAACGAGCCCGGCGCGATGGATTCGGCTGGCGCCGACCGGCGAGGAGCGAGGTTCGAAGACGCCGGAGGCGTACGGAAGTACGTCGAGGACGGCTTTGGTTCTCGCGACGCCGCAAGTCGGTGATCAGCTGGAGATCGCAGCAGGGGGCGTCTCGAAACAGAGCCCGGGATCGGGGCGGCAGGACAGAGGGAGCGAGAGCATGGGCAAGACGGACAAGACGAGGCCCGAGGCGGCGGAGAACGAACAGGCGGCAGAGCAGGCGGTGCCGGCTCCCGATCCGGCCACCTTCGGCCAGCCGCGGCTCGGGCTCGCCGGCGGTGTGCTGGCGAACGTCCTGATCGTGGGCGTGCTGCTGTTCGCACTCTTCACGAACAGCTACGGGGACATGTCGCCGGGCACGTTCCTGGCGAAGATGTTCACCGCGCCCGACGATCTGCCCGAGGCGGTCTCGAGCGACTTCTACTACCGCAGCGTGCAGGAGGACGAGTGGCTCGAGTGGGGCACGTTCTGGGGGTTCGTGTTCGCCGCCGGCGTGAGCGCGTTCGCGGGCTGGCGACAGTGGCGACGCTGCCGGAAGCTGCCGTGGTTCCTCTTCGGGGTCACGCTGTTCTGCGTCGTGTTCGCGGGCGAGGAGATCTCGTGGGGGCAGCGGCTGCTGTCCTACCGGCCACCGGTCTACTTCCTCGAGCACAACTTCCAGCAGGAGTTCAACTTCCACAATGTGATCGACACCTCGACGCGCAAGCTGCTGCTCAAGCTGATCATCGTGGGCTACGGGGTGGTGTTGCCGCTGCTCGGCGCGATCCGGCCGGTGCGCCGGATCTTCGCGCTCGCCGGTGTCGTGGCGCCGCCGGTGGGCCTCGTTCCGGCCTTCTTCCTCGCGTACTACGCCTACACCGTCTATCCGTGGGACTTCTCGGGCGAACTCGCCGAGTTCATGATCGGCTTCGGATTCCTGTTCACCGCGGTGCGGACCGCGGCGCTCTTCGGGCCCCGGGAGGCGGGGGGGCCGCCGCAGCCGCGTCGGGTCGCGCTCACGATCGCGCTCGCGTGGCTGCTCGTGCTCGGGGTGGGGATCGGCAACGCGGCGATCTCGCGCAGCGCGCGTGCCGGCAACGCCGATCTGGTGCGCCAGGCGAAGCAGGAGACCGAGGCGCTCGCGCAGGACTTCCTCGACTACGCGCGGCGCTACCGCGACGGTGACCTCGTGACCGGCTGCGGGCTGCACAAGCGGCTGTACCGCTACATGCGCAAGTACGGCCGCACCTTCCTGCGGCGGGGCCGCTTCGCCCGGCTCGTCGAGCAGGGGCTGCCCGAGGAGCGGGCGGAGTTCTTCCTCGATCCCTGGAACAACCCCTACTGGGTGCGCCACTACTGCGACGTGGAGGACGACGATCCGCAGCACCCCCAGGGGCGGATCAGCGTGTTCGTGTACTCGTTCGGCCCCAACGCGAAGCGGGATTCGACCGACTTCGAGATCCGCGGCGACGACGTGGGCACCTACATCCTGCGCGTCCGCCCGGACGGAGCGCAGAAGTAGCGCTGTGCCGGCGCCGCGGGATGCTCAGCGTGTGGCGGCCCGGATCCGCTCGAGCGCCTCGCGCGGGGTCGTCTCGACGGTGATGGGCTCGCCGCGATCGCGCAGCGCGTAGCTCGCCTCGGCGCCGCCGCCGAATCCCTCCACGCTGAGTTCGGGCGAGAAGCGCACCTCGTCCTGGGCGTAGCCGTAGCTGGTCATGCGCAGGCGCGTGTCGTCGCCGAGCTGTTCCATGGCGCCCGACAGATCCCCGTCCGCAAGCCGGCGCACCACGGCGCGCGCGGTCGCGTGCTCGATCTCGCCCTCGATCTCGTAGCCGGCTCCGGCCTGTCCCTGCGCGTGGACGTAGGCGCCGGCGACACCGGCGCCGACATGCGCCGCGCCCTCGATCTTGAGGCGGGCGGTGGTGGGGCGCGTCTGGTCGCGGATCGCGCGCAGGGTCGTGGCGGGGTCGCGCACAAGCGCGTCGAGGCTCGCCGAGGCGGGCAGTTCGTATTCCTGCTCGAGGCGTACGGTGGTCTCGCCCTTCGCACCGGCCGCCTCGACCGCGCTCGCCTCGCCCTCGACCTCGAGCGTGATCTGCTGGATCGTGGCGATCCGGGCGGGACGGGTGACCGCACCCGTTTCGGGATCGCGTTCGGGCAGGTGCAGCACCACACCCACCTGCCCGTCGAGCTTGGCGCCGGCCTCGCCTCCGAGCGTCTCGGCCTCGCTGAGCGAGGCGCTGATCGCGCCGGCCACGCCTCCTCGCAGCTCGATCGATCGCGTGTGCTCGCCGAGAAAGCGCTGCTCGGCGGGATCCGGGCCGATCGCGGCGTCGAGGGCCACACCGGCGAGATGCCCCAGGCCGGGGACCAGCCGTTGCGCGGTGGTGCTGGCGGCGGTGCTCGCCGCCTCCCGGGCGAGAAGCCGCACCGCGCGCTCGGCGTCCTCGCGGCTCTCGAAGTGCAGGGTGGTGCGGCCGGTGACGTTGCCGAGCGCGCGCGCGCTCGCCTCGGCCTCCTCTCCGGCCTCGCCACCGAGCTGCGCGATCGCGCCGAGTCCCACCCGGCCGCCCACCTCCACCTCGTAGCCGTCCGCGACCCGGCGCACCTGCATCTCGGCTTCGCCCTCGCCGCGCACGATCGCCTGCCCGAAACCGCCGACCTTGACGGTGACGCTGTCGCCCTCGCTGTCGAGCCGGCCGATCGGCGCGGCGGGATCGAGCGTGTCGGTCACGCTCTCCACGAGCCGCTCGCCGCGTTCGCGGATCGATTCGGCCGCCGATCGCGCGCCGTCGAGCGCCTCGCGCGCGGTGTCGCGCACCCCGTCGCGGAGCGAGCGCACGCCTCGTTCGGCGAGTTCCACCCCGCGCTCGCCGAGCTCGGTCAGCGAGCGACCGGCCTCTCGGACGGTGTTGGCGATCCGATCCCGGGCGTGGGTGAGCCCGTCCCCGATCGCCTCGGCGCCGCGGCCGACCTCCTCGAGTCCTTGCCGTACGGTGTGTTCGACCTCCGAGGAAAGCGAGTGTGCGCTCTCGCGCAGCCGCTGTCCCGCCTCGCGCACCGCCTCTCCCTGCTCGCGCACCCACGACAGGGCGCGACTCGAGAGGCTCTCGTCGGCGGGTGCCTCGACGCCTTGCGCGGCGTCGGTGGGGCTTGCCTCCTGCAGCCGCGCCCGGATGCCCGCGGCGCGGAAGTGGCCGGAGACGTTGGCTGCCGAGCGCCCGGAGTCGACGGCGGCAGGCGCAGCCGTGGCCTGCTGCGCCTCGGCACCGTCCGAGCCGGTGACCGCCTCGACCGCCTCGCTTGCGAGTTCCCGCCCCGCCTGCACGGCGTCGCGTGCTGTCTGCTCGAGCGCGTCGTAGCCGTCGCGCATACCCTCGCGGATTCGATCGAGCAGTCCCATGGCGTGTCCTCCTGTCGGGCCGGTCAGGCCGGTGTTTGGTGTAGTCATGGTAGCCTCGGGTGAACGGTGCTGCCACGGTGGCCCCGGAATCGTGGGGGGCAGCTGCGGCGGCCCACCGCGACCGTGCGAGCAGGATCCGGGCCGGCGTCGCGCTGGGGGAGGCGCAGGGGGCTGGAAGCGAGAGCGGCGGGTCGGATAAGGTGGCGCCGGGCACCGGGAGATACTGCCATGTTCGAGGGGCCGCGCTACCGGATCCTTCTCGTCAACGGGCCGAACCTGAACCTGCTCGGCGAGCGCGAGCCGGAGCACTACGGGCGGGTGACGCTCGCGCAGATCGTGGCGACGTGTCGGCGACGCGCGGCGCAGCGCCAGGCGGTGATCGTCGATTTCCAGTCCAACCACGAGGGCGCGATCATCGACTTCCTGCACCGCGAGCGCCGGCGGGCGCACGGTCTGGTGATCAATCCGGGCGCCTACACCCACACCTCGTACGCGATCCGGGACGCGATCACCGCCTGCCGCTACCGGGCGTGGGAGGTGCACCTCAGCGATCTCACGCGGCGTGCGGTGCGCGAGCCGTTCCGCGCGGTGTCGGTGATCGCCGACGTGTGCGAGGGGCGGGTGATGGGCCGCGGAGCGCGCGGGTATCTCGACGCGCTCGACGGACTGCTCGACCGGCTCGGCGCCCCGCCGTGGTACCAGCCGCACGTCAAGGTGGGCATCGCGCTGCCGCGGGCGGGTCGGATCGAGCTGGACGACGTTGCACCTCGCGAACCCGCGGCACCCGCCCGCTCGCGCCGGAGGCCGTGGTAGGGGGCCGCGGTGGTCGCCGCACGCGTGGGCGGGAGGGAGGCGCCTCGTTCGGCCCCGCTCCGGGCGAGGGGGGAGGAGCCGGTCCGGGCGTACTCCGTGGACGGTTGCCCCGCTCGGGTGTGCATGGTACGCTTGGGCCGATCGTACGCGCAGAGGAGGCGGTGGCCGTGAAGTGGGCGCGGTGCGTGTGGTGTGTGCTGTTCGGGGCGGTTTTCTTCGCGTGGGGGGACGCCATCGCTGCAAGCTTCCTGATCCGGGGAAGCGCGGATACCATGTCGGGATTCGTGCAATACGGGCGCTCGAACGGTTCCGTGGGGACGAACTCGGCCGCCCCCCCGACAGTGCAGGTCGACAACAAGTTCATCCTCCAGGGCGTGTTCGAGTTCAGCCTCGCCCCGCTCGCTGCGCAGGGCGTCTCGGCCTCGGACATCCTGTCGGCCACGCTCGAACTCACCGTCTACACGGTCTCGCTCTCGTCTTCGAATCTCCTGCAACTGTATGACCTGGCGGACGCGCAGGAAGACGGCAGCCTCACGAGCGGTGATTACAATGCAACCGCGACGCGGCTCGATCAGAGCGATGTCGGCGCGAGCGGGCAGAACTTGCAAGCGGGTGACGTGTATGCCCGTGACGTCACCGCCGCGGTGAAGGCGGACATCAACGCGAACCCGGGCGGATACGGCGCCGACTGGACGGGGTTCCTCCTGCGGTGGTGGAACCAGAGCGCCACGCTGTTCGACAAGATTTCGTTCTACCGGCGCACCGACAGCCCCGTGACGGTACAGCCCACGCTGCATGTCGAGACGATTGCGGTGCCGGAGCCGGGCGCGGGCGGCCTTGCGCTTGTCGGCGGCGTGCTGGCCGGCGGGCTCGTGGTGGCGGGCAAGTGCGAGCGGCGATCACGTCGCCGCAGACACGCACGGCAGCCGAAGTAGTCTGGTCCTCGCGTTCGTGAATGGTCCCCCTCTTTCTGTAGCGTTCGCCAATGTCGTGTCGCGGCTCGGCATGGCGCTCGGTGCTTCCTCGGTGCGTCGAAACCATGGCGAGACGACGTAGGCGCGCCGGCGGCACCGACGCGGCGCGCGCGTACCACGACCGGGTCGCCGGCCGCTACGACCACATCTACAGCGGGCCGTACTGGCAGGTCTACGAGCGGCTGTCGTGGGAGGGCATGCGCCGCTGGGTGCCCGATGACCTCGGCGCCGAGGTGGCCGATCTCGGATGCGGCACGGGGCTGTACGGGCTCAAGCTGCTCAAGTCGGGCTTCCGCGTCACCTTCGTCGACCTGTCGCCCCGCATGCTCGAGCAGGCGCGCCGCAAGGCGGCCGAACTGCCGGGGGGCGCGTTCGAGCGCGCCTGCTTCGTGCAGGCCGACATCGCCGATCTCGCTCCCCTCGCGTCCGACCGTTTCGCGCTGCTCGTCGCGCAGGGCGATCCGATCTCGCACGCCGGGCCGCGTGCGCACGACGCACTGCGCGCCTGCCACCGCGTGCTCGCGCCCGGTGGTGTGCTCGTTGCCTCGGTGGACAACGCGCTCGCCGCCTACCGCCACTTCGTCGAGCGGGGCGATCCCGAGGCGCTTGCGCGGTTTCTGCGCGACGGAGCCACCGAGTGGCTCGCGCGCGATCGCGCAGAGCGCTTCCCGTTGCAGATGTTCACGCCCGACACGCTGCGGCGCGCGCTCGAGGCGGCGGGCTTCGAGGTGCTCGACCTGTTCGGCAAGACGGTGCTGCCGCTGCGCAGCCACGCCGAACAGCTCGAGGAGCCGTCCGCACGCCGCCGCTGGATCGCGCTCGAGCAGCGGCTGTGCCGCGAGCCGCACCTGCTCGGCGGCGCGGCGCACCTGCAGGTGGCGGCGCGCAAGCGCTAGCGGGTGCGCACAGCCGGCGCGGCCGGGCCGTTGCCGGCACGCGTTTGTAGCGAACCAGGATCGCGGGGGGCGCGAGCATGGCAAGTTGTGTGGTCGGTGCAACGCGTTGTCGTGGCGGTGGTTGGTGCGGGCGGGGATCAACCCCGCCCCTACGGGTGGGCCGGCTTCGGCTCGGTTGCGGGGGAGAAGGACGGATGCGCGGTGGGGGGCACCCCATGCCCTGCATGAAGACGTTGCAGGGCCGGGCGCCGCACACCCTGGTTGTCGGCAATTTCGTGTCGCGGCTCGCGAGCAGGGCGTCGCCGCCGGCTCGCCGTGGGCGACGTTCATGGCGGCCTTGTGCGCGACGAAGTCACCTGCGCTTGCAGCCTGCAGAGACCGCTACCGTCGGAGCGACGGCGTCTCGCCGTCGCACCAGCGACGCTGGCGATGGTTCTTTGCACCGGACGCCGGGGCTGGCGGTGCAAGGGCGACCCCCAACGCCCCGCGGCGACGGCGAGACGCCGTCGCTCCGACAACGCTGTGGCGCCTCGCGTGTCCGTAGTCCGC
>RFJN01000249.1 GCA_003694875.1 Planctomycetota bacterium
CCCCTGCACATTCGCCACGAACGACTTGCCATGTTGCACCGCGCCGTCCGGTGACGTCACCGTGTCGCTGTCGAAACGCTCCCAGTTCGATGCGGCCGCCGCGCCGATCCCCATGACCTCGCTCCTTTCGTCTTGCCACCCTGCGGTCCGGCGCCACCGGCCGTGGCCGCTTGCGCGAGACAACCCTCGGGTGAACGCATCGTAGCACCCCGCCGCCACGACAGGAAGCGATTTCTCGACCAACCGATCGATCCTCGTCGAGGCTCGGCCGACCGCTGCCGCTGCGTGGTAGAATCGGCGATCGTCGACCGCACAGGAGACTCCGCCGTGGGCATACCGGGCAAGGATCCCGCACTGAGCGCCATCCACGTCTCGATCGACTTCGACCGCCGGCTGTGGCGCGAGGACCTCGACGGCTCGCGCGCGCACGTGCGCATGCTCGGCGAGCGCGGCGTCCTCGCCCCGGAGGAGGTCCAGACGATTCTCGCGGGCCTCGATCGCGTGGCGGCCGAGATCGAGGCGGGCACGTTCCCCTGGCGCGAGGCGTACGAGGACGTGCACCTCAACATCGAGAGGCGGCTCACCGAACTCGTGGGCCCGGTGGGCGGCAAGCTGCACACCGGTCGCTCGCGCAACGACCAGGTGGCGACCGACCTGCGGCTGTGGACGGTGCGCCGGCTCGCGGAACTCGACCGGGAGGTGGCCGCCCTCGGCACGCAGCTTCTCGCGCAGGCGCACGCCGCCTTCGAGCGGCGCACGGTGCTGCCCTTCTACACCCACCTGCAGCGCGCGCAGCCGGTGCTGCTCGCCCACCACCTGCTCGCGCACCTCGAGGCGCTCGGGCGCGATCGCGAGCGGCTCGCGGCGGCGCGCGAGCGTGCCGCCGAGTGCCCGCTCGGCGCCGGGGCCGGCGCCGGCAGCGGCTTCCCGGTCGATCCCGCTCGCAGCGCCGAGCTGCTCGGCTTCCGTCGCGCGTGCCGCAACTCGCTCGACGCGGTGAGTGCACGTGACTTCGCACTCGAGACACTCGCCGCCCTCTCGATCCTCATGGTGCATCTGAGCCGGCTCGCCGAGGAGCTGATCCTGTGGTCGTCGCAGGAGTTCGGCTTCGTGACGCTCGGCGACGCGGTCACCACCGGCTCCTCGATCATGCCGCAGAAGCGCAACCCCGACGGCGCCGAGCTGGTGCGCGGCAAGACGGGGCGCGTGTTCGGCGCGCTGCAGGCGCTGCTCGTCGCCAACAAGGCGCTGCCGCTCGCCTACAACAAGGATCTGCAGGAGGACAAGGAGGCGCTGTTCGACGCGGTTGACACCGCGCGGCTCTCGCTGCGCGTGCTCACCGCGTCGCTGCGCGAGGCGCACTTTCACGACGAGCGCATGCGCGAGGCGGCCGAGGCGCGTGCCGGCTACGCCAACGCCACCGAACTCGCCGACTACCTCGCCGCCCGCGGCATGCCGTTCCGCGAGGCGCACGCGGCGGTGCGCGCGCTCGTCGAGCAGGCGCGCGCCGAGGGCAAGCGGCTGCAGGATCTCGGGCTCGAACGGCTGCGGGCGATCTCGCCGGTGGTGGACGACGACGTGCTCGCCTGCCTCGAGACCGAGGCCGCGCTCGCGCGTCGGGCCGCCCCCATGGGCACGGCGCCCGAGCGGGTGCGCGAGGCGCTCGCCGAGGCCCGTGCGCGCTGGTCCGATGGCGACTGAACACGAGGGCGCCGTCACGGTGCTGCACGCCACGCTCGCCTGCGCGGCGTCGACCGCGCAGATCGAGCCGCTGCTCGCCAGCCCCGAGGGGCGCGCGCGCTGGCTGCCCGCACCGTTTGCCGACGAACTCGCGCTCGCACCGCAGCCCGACACGAGCGGCAGCGTACGGTACGCGGCGACGCTGCCCGCGGGGGACGCCGCCGAGGGCGCGCGGATCGAACTGCAGCTCGAACCGTGTCCCGAGGGCGGCAGCCGGCTGGTGGCGCACCTCGCGCTCGCCCGGCAGGCCCCCGACAACACGGACGAGCCCGCGACGCCGGAGCCGCTCGCCGCCGAACTTGCCGCGCGCTGGCGCTGGCGGCTCGAGGCGCTGCGCACCGCCGCCGACAGCGGTGCCTCGCTCGAGGCGGTCGGCGCGCAACTCGCGCTCGAGGAGCATGCGCTGTGCGAGGACGCGATCGAACTCGAGCGCTCCTTCGCCTGCCACCCGCGCGAACTCTATGCGGCGCTCGGACCGCTGCTCGCCGCGGGCGAGGAGGCGGTGCTGTCGGCCGCCCCCGAACGACAGGTGGTGAGCCTGCGGCTGCCGGACGGTGGCGCCGCCGCGCCCGGGATCGCGACCCGCATCGAGCGCACGATCGAGCGCAAGGGCTCCGGTTGCCGCCTGCGGATTCGGCAGCAGGGCTTCTCGAGCGGCGAGCCGTGGTGGAGCCTCGAGCAGCGGCTGCGCTGGGTTCCGAGTCTCGCCCTCAGCCGGCGCGCCGAGCAGGCGCGGCTCGAGCGGCAGCTCGCGCAACTCGACGAACAGCTCGCCGACCGCGCGATCCGGCTGCGGCTCGAGATCGCCGCGCCCGCCGAGGCGGTCGAACGCGCCGTCTCCCGCCGCGAGGCGGTCGGCCTCTGGCTGCCGGGCTGGCACGAGGGCAGCGGCGAGACCGGCGAGCGGTTCGTGTGGCGTCCGTTCGCCCACGAGCCGTGGGAGCGACCCGACCGCGTCGAGACGCCGCCCTGGCCGGCGGTGCGCGGGATCTGGCTCGAGCGCGCGCAGGCGCAGGATCTGCGCGACAGCCCGTGGAACTGGCGGCGTGTGGCGCGCCTCGAGGCCGACACGACCGCGACGCCCCCGGCCCAGCCGGGCGCGCTGCTCGGGCTCGAGGCGCGGGGCGGCGAGGGCGCTGCCCCCACGACGCTCGAACTCACCCTGACCGGCGCGGCGCAGGAAGCCGCCGAACGCGACGCGATCGCCGCGCGCTGGCGCCGCCGGCTCGAAGCGCTGCGCGATGCCCTCGAGGGACGGCTCACCGAGAAGCTGGCCGTACGCGCCCCGCGCGACGAACTCTTCGTCGCCGCCGCCGATCCGGCACAGCACACGCTGTGGCTCGACCGCGGCGCGCACCGCGCAGGCGCGACGCTGCGCTACCCGGGGCATCCCGATCCGGCCACCGGCGGTGCGACCGTGGCGCAACTGCGCGAGCGCACTCCGCCCGAGCGCCTGCGCATGACCTGGCCGCCGGCCGCCCCCGGCCACCTGCCTCCGCCCGAACTCCTCTTCCGCTGCGAGACGCCCGAGGGAAGCGGCGGAGCGTCGAGCACACTGCACTTCGCGCTCACCGATGTCGGGGCGGACACACCCGAGCGGCGACTCGAGCGGCTCGCCACCGAGCGCGCCCGCTGGCGCTGGCGTCTGCTCGGACTGCGGGCCACGGCCGAGACGGGACTCGGCTGGATCGATCCGCGCGCGTTCGCACCGACGATCGGGCTCGGCCCCGCGTCGATCCGCCTCGAGATCGAGATCGCCGCCTCCGCGCCGCAGGTGCACGACTGGCTGCTGTCCGACGAGCGGCCGCTGTTCGAGATCGCGCTCACCGGCGGGCAGGCGCTCGAGATCGAACCGTTGCCGAGCGGCGGCTGGAGCGCGCCGGGCGCGGAGGGGCAGCTGTTGCGTCTTCTGCCCGAACGGGAGATCGAGTACACGGTGCTGTTCGACGACGCGCCGCAGCACCCGACGGTGGTGCGCTGGCTGCTGCTGCCGGGCTCCGACGACCGCCGCTGCCGGGTGCGGCTCGAGGAACGCGGCTTCGGGACCGACGACCGCTCGGAACAGCGCCGGGTGCGGCGCGCGCGCGGCCACCGGTTCGCGCTGCTCGAACTCGCGCTGCGTGCCGCGGGCGGCACGCTCGTGCTGCCCGGGGTACCGCGCGAGGTCGCCGGACTCGCGGTGACGGCCGAGCGGCGGTTGCCGGCCTCGTGCGACGAGCTGTGGCGACACTGGACCGAACCGGCGCGGCTGCAGCGCTGGCTCGCCCGCGCAGCGCAGATCGATCCGCGCCCGGGCGGCGCCCTGCGGCTCGAGGGTGGCGCGGGTGCGCTGCCGCCGGTGCTCGCCGGACGCGTGGTGCAGTGCGAGCCGCCCCACCGGCTGTCGTGGGCGTTTCCGTCGACGGTGGACGCAAGCCCGCAGTGGCTGCAGGTCGCGATCGAGCCGCAGCCCGACGGCGCGCACCTGCGGCTGCGCCATGTGGGCTTCGCGACCGAGCGGCCCGGGGTGGCCGAACAGCGTGCCCGCTGGGCGAGCCCGGACAGCGGCTGGCCGTGGCTACTCGAGCGACTCGCCGCCGCGCTCGCCGGGCGGAGCTGACCTGCGGGGCTCGCTGGGCCAGGGCTCGGGGCGGCGGCCGGGCCGGAAGGGAAGCGGGCCGGGCGGTGCGCGCACACCCCCCGTCTCCTCCGGCGGCGACTCCGCGTCCATGGCGGCGAGCAGCCGCCGGCGTCGCCAGCGATAGCGGGCGAAGGCGAGCAGCACGAGCAGCGCCATGAAGATGAACAGCCCCTCGGTGGAGGCGAGATCGCGCCAGGGGTTGTACTGCGCCGCGAGCCGTCCCCGGAACACGAGTTCCGCCCCGCGCAGCGGCACCCCGAGCCCGCGTTCGAACGCGACCGCGGGCGGCAGCCCCTCGTCGAGAAGCCGCAGCCAGCGCCGCAGCCCCGCCTCGCCATAGGTCTCGGCGACCCACGCGATGAACGCGTGGGCGAGCGCGTAGACGAGCTGCGCCCCCTCGCCGTGGGCGGGAAAGGACGTGGCGTAGCTCGACAGATCGGGCAGGGTGCCGAGTCGGGCGAGGCGCGCGAGCGCGTTGCGCACCGACGGATCGATCGGCTCGCGCGCCGCCCACTGCGCGAGCCCCTCGTTGGCCCAGCGCGGCAGCTCGCGCTCCACGCGCCACAGCGCGAGGTGCGCGAGTTCGTGCGCGAGCGTGCGGTCGAGTTCCATGGGGGCGGCCGCGCGCAACCGCGGTCCGTGGATCACGACCGCTCCGGCGCGCGCGATCGCGACCGCGATCGCCCACCGCGGGGGATCGCGACCGCCCG
>RFJN01000003.1 GCA_003694875.1 Planctomycetota bacterium
CACGGCAGCTTGACGGCCAGCACCGTGGCGTCCTCGCGCAGCGCCGCCCCCCGCGTCCAGTCCTCGAAGGCGCCGGCGAACTTGGCGACGAAGTAGTCCGCCTCGTGTCGTCCGTAGCGCTCGACGAGCGCCCGCAGCCGCGGTTCGCCGAGTTCCCGCCCCTCGACGTTGCACGCGGTGAACGCCCCCGCGCTGTGCAGCACGAGCAGCTCCGCCCCCTGCCACGCAACCCGGCGCGTCTCGAGCACCCGCTCGAACAGCGCCCCGTCGTCGACCCCGAGCGCCATGCCCCCGCTCTCGAGCACCCGCAGCGGCGCGGCGGGATCCTCGGGGCACAGCAGCGGTGCGGCCGCGCCGGCGCGCGCGCACTCGAGCGAGCGGGCGGCCGGATCGAGCACCACGAGCAGCAGCGACACGAACGCACTCGCCTCCATCTCGGCGTACAGATCGGCGTTGACGCGCGCGAGCACGCGATCGATCGTGTCGTTGCGCCGCAGGTGCATGCGCACCCAGGTGCGGCAGACCACCGAGACCGGGATCGAGGCGTTGCCGCCGCCGCTCGCCGTCCCGAGCACCAGCACGATCCGGCCCTCGCGCCACGGCACGACGTCGACAAAGTCGCTCGCCACCGCGCCGGCATGCCGCTCGAACAGCCGCACCTCGAGCCCGGCCACCTCGGGCAGCACCACCGCTCGCTCGGCGCCCGCCGACAACGGCTGCACCGCCGCCTGCCACGGAGCGGGCCGCGGCAGGTCGCGCGGCGGCGTGGCCACGGTGTCGGTCGCAGCCCGCCCCTCTCGCGCAACACCGTCGCGCGCCCCTCCCTCCGACTCGGAAGGGCGCCATTCCCCCGAGACCGCCGCCGGCGGGCGTCCGGAAAGCTTCACCATGTCGGGGGCCGACGCGCTGCCGAGCCGCGCCATCTCCTGCGAGAGCTCGCTCGCCGCGCGCGCCCCGCCGGCCGCAAGCAGCCGACGAAAGCCCGCGCAGCCGGACAGCAGGTGCTGCGCGATCTGCGCCGGCGCCGTCTCGAGCATGTCGCTCGGGCGCGCGAACGCAATCGAGGCGCACACCTCGTGGCAGTGCGGACACACCCACCGGCCGTCGGCGTCGCGCATGCGCCAGACCGCATCCTTGTGGATCTTGCGCCGCACCTCGGCCGCCATGCGTTCGGCCCGGTTGACCCATGCCACGGCCCGTTCGAGATACGACAGCGGCTTCTCGCTGCCCCGGCCCTGGTCGTAGGCGGCGCAGTGCCGCAGGTGCTCGAGCACCCCCGCCACCGCCCGCGACGAGATGCGCCCTCCCTCGGGCACCTCGACCGCGGTCGCCTCCGCGCAGAACGGGCAGTACCACCGACGGTGCACGTCGTACAGCCGCCAGCTCGGCCGCTCGCCCAGGTTGCGCCGCAGCCGTTCGAGCCGCTCGATCCGCCGCGCACGCCCCTGCAGCTCCGCGAGCGGCCGCAACCGTCCCCGCAACCCGTCGCACCGGCTGCACGCGCGCAGGTGCGCGTAGATCCGCTCGAGCTCCCGCCCGTCGCCGATCGCGTATCGCCCCCGCTGGTCCTCCACCGGGTGCGCGCAGTAGGGACAGATCCACAGCCGTCCGGCGCGCACCCGCCAGCGCTCGTTCGACACGAGCTCGCGCTCGATCCGCCGCCGCCAGCGTGGTGGAATCGCGCTCACCCGACCACCTTGACCGCCACCATGGTGATGTCGTCGTGCTGCTGCGCCCCCTCGCGGAAGTCGCGCAGCGCCTTCTCCACCTGGTACAGCAGGTACTCCGCCTCCTTGCCCCCGTGCGCCGCCACCACCGCGCACAGCCGCTCGAGCCCGAACGCCTCCCCGTCGTGGTCCATGGCCTCGGTCACCCCGTCGGTGTACAGGAGCAGCATGTCGCCCGGCACGAGCTGCAGCTCCACCTCCTCGAGCGAGGCCGAGAACTCGCTGCCCTCGACCATGCCGATCGCCATGCCGGTGGAGTCGACCACCTGCAGCGGGCTCGGACGCGCGGGGTTGTACAGGATCGGCGGGTTGTGCCCCGCGCGCGCGAAGCGGAACCGCCGGCCGCGCTGATCGAGCACGCCGTAGAGCACCGTGACGAAGGTGCGCGCGTCGAGGTCGGGGTAGATATCCATGTTCGTGAAGAACAGCGCCTGGCCCGGGCTGCTCTTGCCGCGGCCGTGCACCTCGAGCAGCTTCTTCGCGAGCCCAACGAGCAGCGCCGCCTCGATCCCGTGGCCCGAGATGTCGCCGACCGCGATCCCGAGCAAGCCGTCGGAGACGCGCACGAAGTCGTAGAAGTCACCGCCCACCCGCGCGCTCGGCCGGTAGACCACCCCGATCTCGAAGCCCTCGATCTCCGGCACCGGCGGCAGCAGCCGCAGTTGGCGGTCGCGCGCCTGCTCGAGACTGCGCTCCATCTCGATCGAGAGCTCGACCCGGCGCTTGATCAGCGCCAGCTCCTCCGGCCGCAACCGCAGGATGCGCGCCCCGCTCTCGCCACCGGCCGCCTCCGTCTCGCCGCTCGGGGCGCGTTCGATCGGCCCCGCCGCCGCCCGCTCGAGCGCCTCGCGGTCGTGCGGCGGCGGCGCCCCCTCGGTGTAGCGCGGGCACTGCTCGAGCAGGTGCCGCACGATCTGCAGCTGCACCTTCTGCGCCGGCGCCCCCCGGCGCGTGAGCCCGATCGACTTCTGCACCTTGCAGCAGTACGGACACAGCCACGAGCCGAAGGCGTCGCGCACCTGCCAGCGCTCGTCCTCCACGAGCGCGCGCGCCACCTCCCGCTGCATGCGCACCTGCCGGTTCTCGCGCGCGAGCACGGCCCGCAGCTCCGTCGCGCTCTTGATCGGCGCACGCGGCTTGGCGGTGTACTGCGGACACGCCGAGAGGTGACGCCACACCTCGCGCGCTGCCGCCTCCGAGACGCCGAAGCGCCGGGGATCGGGCAGCCGCACCCGCGTCACCGTCGCGCAGTACGGACACAGCCACCGGTCCTCGAGATCGGTCATCTGCCACAGCGCCCGCCGCCGCAGCTTGCCCTGCAGCTTGCGCAGCACCAACGCCTTGTTGATCGCGATCACCCGCTCCTTGAGGTAGCGCTCCGATCGCGTGCGCCCCTCGGAGTGCTGGTGCGCCGCGCACTGCTCGAGGTGCGCCCACACCGCATCGCACAGCTCACGACTCGGCGGCGCGTGTCGATCGAACGGGATGTCGGTGCTCTCGGCGCAGTACGGACACACCCAGCGGTGGCGCATGTCGCGAAACCGCCACACCGGCTGCTCGCGCAGCCGCCGCTCGAGCCGCTTGCGCAACCGCTCGCGGTCCGCCCGCTCGCGCTCGGTCAACAGCTCCTCGAGCGGACGCGGCTCGCTCTCGCCGCGCTGGTACGCCTCGCAGCGCCCGAGGTGGCGCACCACCCCCCGCACGTCCGGTCCCCCGCGACTCGTCTCCGCACCGTCGCCGCCCTTGCCGAGCGCCCTCCAGTCGAGCCGCACCTCGGTCGGCCGCGCGCAGAACGGACAGATCCACGCCCCCTTGCGGTCGCAGACCTGCCAGACCGGATCGCGCTGCACCCGACGTCGCACCCGCCGCTCGAGGCCGAGCAGCGCCGCGCGCTCGCGCAGCGTCTCGAGCGGCAGCGGCTCGTCCTCGAGCCCCGAGAACGCGCGGCAGCCCGAGACGAGGTGCTGCAGGATCAACAGCTCGAGGCTGTCGGTCATGCGCAGCCCCTCGGCGCCGATCTCGCCGCAGAACGGACACAGCCAGTCGCGACGATCGACGATGATCGTCCAGGCGGGATGGCGCGCGTGCAGCTCGGCGGTGATGCGCTTGAGCAGCTTGCGCTCCCCGCTCATCGCCGCCGCCCGGCCTCCTCGAGCAGCGACGCGAAGATGCGCAGATACGACGCGTAGCGCTGCTCGGCGATCTCGCCCCGCTCCACCGCCTCGCGCACCGCACACCCCGGCTCCTCGCGGTGGGTGCAGTCGCCGAAGCGACAGCGCGGCCGATCGAGATCGCCCTCGGCATACGCGTAGCGGCGGATATCGGGAAACAGCGCGTCGAGGTCCTCCGGCTCGAGATCGTAGAAGCCGAAGGCGCGCACCCCCGGGGTGTCGATCACCGCACCGCCCCCCTCGAGCGCGAGCCACTTCGCCGACGTCGTGGTGTGCCGGCCCTTGCGGTGCCGGCGCGAGATCTCGCTCGTGGCGAGCGGCTCGCCGAGGATCCCGAGCCGGTTGAGCAGCGACGACTTGCCCACCCCGCTCGGGCCCGAGACCACCGTCACGCTACCGCGCACCCGCTCGCGCAGCGCCTCGATGCCCTCGCCCGTCTCGGTGCTCGTGCGCAGCACCGCAACCCCGAGCTGCTCGTAGATCGCCACCTGCGCGTCGAGCTGCTCGCGCTCGCTGTCCGACAGCAGATCGAGCTTGTTGATCACCAGCCAGAACTCGGTGTCGCTGAGCTGCGCGGCACACATCACCCGATCGACGAACCCCGGCTTCCACGCCGGATCCCGCGCGGCGACCACGCACGCGATCCGGTCCATGTTCGCTGCGGTGATCTGCGGGCGGTTGCCGTCGCGCGCCCGACGGCGCACGAGCACCGAGCGGCGCGGCAGCAGCTCCTGCACCCGCGCCGTCCCGTCCGCGAGCCGCTCGCAGCGCACCCGGTCGCCCACCACGACCTTGACCCGCCCGTCCTCGAGCAGCCGTTTCTTGAGCGCCCCCGGCACCACACACCGCACCCGGTTGCGCTCGTGCGGCTCGATCCCGTCCGGCAGGATGAACGTGCCGCGCGGATCCTTGTACACGACCGTGGCTTCGAAGACGTCGCGATCGCTCATGCTCTCTCCCGTGCCGCTCCGCCCGCCATCGTAGCCGCCCCCCTCGCACCGACAAGCACACCGCGGGCGCGGCACGCCGACGCGCACCGGACGCGGGCCGATCGCTCAGATCGGAAGCGCTGGCGCGTCGCCCGCCGCGTCGAGGTCCATGCCGTGGGCGGCGAGAAGCGGCTCGACGTGCTCGCGCAACAGCGCGCGCGTCTGCTCCGGCGCGCGCCCGACGTGCCGGGCCGGCTCGAGCAGCGCGGGCAGATCGGAGCCGATCGCGGCGAACAGCGGATCGGCCGCGATGCGATCGAGCAGATCGGGCACTCCGCCCTCGCGACGCTGGCGCGCACGCGACGCCATGGCGTGCCGTCGCGCCGCCTCGTGCAACGTCTGCCGGTCGCCGCCGCGCCGCACCGCCTCGAGTACGATCGCCTCGAGCGCGAGATACGGCAGTTCGGCCTCGAGACGCTCGGCGACCACGCGGCGGTGCACCACGAGCCCCGCGGCGATCACCCCCTGGTAGTGGGCGAGCGCGTGCGCGGCGAGCAGCGCCTCGGGCAGCGCGAGCCGGCGATTGGCGCTGTCGTCGAGCGAGCGCTCGAGCCACTGCACCGCCGCGGTGTGGGGCGCGTTGCCGGCGATCTGGATCAGCCAGCGCGCGAGCGCACCGAGCCGCTCGCTCAGGATCGGATTGCGCTTGTGCGCCATGGCGGACGAGCCCACCTGCGCACGGCCGAACGGCTCCTCGAGCTCGCCCATGTGCTGCAGAAGCCGCACGTCCACCCCGAAGCGCGAGGTGACCGCGGCCTGCAGCGTGAGCGCGCTCAGGATCCGGTGGTCCCACAGCCGGGGATACGTCTGCCCGCACACCGGCACCGACGCCGTGAACCCCATGCGCTCGGCCACCCGGCGCTCGAGTTCGAGCACCCGCTCGTGATCGCCCTCGAACAGGCGCAGAAAGCTCGCCTGCGTGCCGGTGGTGCCCTTCACACCCCGAAACGGCAGCGTCGTGCGCACGCGCTCGATCTCGCGATACGCCTCGAGCAGTTCATAGAGCCACACCGCCGCGCGCTTGCCCACCGTCGTCGGCTGCGCCGGCTGCAGGTGCGTGTAGCCGAGACACGGCGTGTCGCACTCCCGGCGCGCGAAACGCCCGAGCGCCGCGATCGCCTCGAGCAGCGCCTGCCCGAGCACCCCGAGCGCCTGCCGCACGATGATCAGATCCGCGTTGTCGGTGACGAAACAGCTCGTGGCGCCGAGGTGGATGATCGGCCGCGCGAGCGGCGCCTGCTCACCGAGGTGGTGGATGTGCGCCATGACGTCGTGGCGCAGCGTGCGCTCGAGTTCGGCCACGCGCTCGAGATCGACGTCGTCGAGGTGCACGCGCAACTGCTCGATCTGCGCCTCGCTGATCGGCAGCCCGAGTTCCCGCTCGCTCTCCGCAAGCGCAAGCCACAGACGACGCCACACCCCCGCGCGGTGCCGCGCCCCGAACAGCCGCGCCATCTCCGGCCGCCCGTAGCGCGCCACCAGCGGCGAGCGCCACACCGCCCCCGCCTCGCTCGTGTCGTTCTGCCCAGCCATGGCGACAAGCGTAGCGCCGCACACCACCGCTAGCAACGGCGACGTTGCAGCGCTCGCCCGACCGTGCTACGTTCCACTCGGCATGACAACCTTCGCGAAACCGCTCGCTGCGTGGCGTCCTCTCGTGTGGCTCGCCGTCCTGGCGGGCTGCGCGGCAGGCTGTCGTGGACCGGCCCCCACCGTCGCCC
>RFJN01000250.1 GCA_003694875.1 Planctomycetota bacterium
CTACATCACCACGCCCGGCAGCGTGCTCGCCTCGGGCACGACGTTGTCCGACGGCAGCTTCGGCCGGATTCCGCTCGGCAAGTTCAAGGGTGCGGTGGTGGTGCGCTCGGTCGGCGGACTGTTCCTCGATCCGGCTACGGGCGCGACCGTCGCGCTCTCGGCCGCGGTCAACGGCGGGGTGGCCGAGTCGGAGTGGAACGCGCTGATCGCGATCGATCCCAAGACCGACTTCGGCGGGCTGACGCTCTCGCCGCTCAGCCGCATCGCCACCGCGGTCGGGATCGGACTCGCGGAGTACACCGGCCGCGGGCGCGAGCACGTCGCTGTCCGCGCCCACCGCGACGTCTCGCTGTACTTCGGTGATGATCCCGTCCTCGTGCCGCGGGCGCGGGGGACGGTGTTGTGGGACACCTCCGCGCCGCTTGCGAGCACGCCCACCGCGATCGACCGCAACATCGCGCTCGGGTTGATCGTGGCCGGACTGAGCGTGCGCGCCGCGGCCCGGGGCCAGGATCTCGAGAGCTACACCGACGAGCTGTTCCTCGACGCCGTCGACGGCTGCGTGGACGGCGTGCTCCACCCGCCGGCGGCGTCCTCGGTCTCGAAGATCGGCACCGCGAACTATCCCGACGATCCGCTCGGGCTCACGCTCGCCACCGACATCGAGACGTTCCTCAACGGTCCCACCAACGCCTCGGGGATCACGGTCGCGCAGGCACAGTCCTTCCTGTCCCGGATCGCCGGCGGTGGAGGGCAACTGGTACCCGAACTGCCAAGGATCGAGCAGGTCGTGGCGCCGCTCGTTCCGGGGCAGCGCGAGGTCACGATTCGTGGGACGCGCTTCGCGCGCGGAGCGCAGGTCTGGTTCGGCTCGACGGCGGCCCCGTTCGTGGTGGTCGAGGGCGGCACCCAGATCCGTGCCGAACTGCCGGCGGGCTTCGTCAGCGGTTCGACGGTCTTCGTGACCGTGCAGAACCCCGACGGACTACGCCACTCGGTCGAGGTGACGATCACTCTCCCCTAGGGGGGAGCGCAACGCGGACGGCAGACACCGGAACACGGCGACGAGGGAGAGGGGGAAGCTTCATGCGCAACATGGTGCGAGCAGCAGCTCTACTGGGGCTGGCCGCCGTTGCCGGCGGTTGCGACACCGGCGGAAGCAGTTCCGATCACATCGTCGGCGTCGTCGTGGACGGCGCGGTGCAGGACGGGCGTGTGGACACCGTGCGCCTCGACGCCTTCGGAGCCTTCCAGGACTTCCGGGGCTCGGTGCGCACCCTCGACGACGGCAGCTACCGCCAGGCGATCCCCGGTGCGGGCTTCTACCAGGTGGACGTCGTCTCGGGCAGCTACACCGACCCGATCACCGGCGAGAGCGTCGATCTCGGAAGCCGCGGCATGCACCTGCGTGCGATCGGTGTGGGACCGGGCACGATCAACGTCAGCAACGTCACGACGCTCGCGGCCGCGCTCACCGCCCGCGAACTCGCCACGGGCGTGAGCATGACCGCCGCCCTCGCGACCGCGTCCGACGCGATCGGCGATCTCTTCTCGGTGGGACTCGTGCGCTTCGATCCGCTCACCACCACCCCCGCCAACCTGCGTGACGGCAGCTTCACCGGCGGGATCACGCCGGAGTCGCTCTACGGCGCGGTGCTCGAGGCGCTCTCGCAGCTCGCCTTCGAACGGGATCAGCAGACCAGCTCTCCGGGCAGTGGCGCGATCAGCGCGCTCGAACTGACCGAAGCCATGGCGCGCGATCTGCGCGACGGGGCGCTCGACGGCGTCGACGCCTCGGTGAGCCCGCCCGAGCGCGTCACGATCGGGACGACCGGCGTGGAACTGGTGCGCGCCGGCACGCCCTTCATGGCCGATCTGGGCACGGCCGTCGTGGCCGCCGCACCGCCCTCGCTCGCCGCCGCCGATCTCGCCGCGATCCAGAGCGCGTGGGCCGGGCAGTCCGGCGCCACCGACGCGGCGGCCCCGACGATCTCGAGCGTCGAGTCGAGCTTCGGCGGAACGCCGGCGCGTGTGCACGCCCGCGGTGGCGATACGATCACGATCCACGGAACGGGCTTCGACGCCAGCGCGGCGGTGTGGGTCGACACGGTGCAGGCGACCGTGCAGAGCGTGTCGGCGACGGCGATCGTGGCCGAGGTGAACGCCGACAGCCCCGGCCTCAAGCGCGTCACGGTCGCCACCACGGCCGGGTCGGCGAGCGCTCTCGAGGCCGTGCGTCTCGTGGGCGACGCGTTCGACATGGACGCGGTCAACCTTCCGGGCGCTCCCGTGATCGCCGGAGATCCCGATCTGTCGTTCACCGCCGGCAACGTCGTGGACGAACTCGGCGAGCCGGTGCTCGACGGTGACACCTTCACCCTCACCCTCACCTTCACCCCGGACACGCACGCCGGCGCCGGCGCCCAGCCCGCGCTGTCGGCGACGAGTGTCACCACGAACGCGGGAGCGATCTCGTTCGACGTGGACCCCGGCGAGGTCACGGGCCAGTTCCGCATCGAGGTCGACGCGGACCCGGGGATCGCGCATCAGGAGATCCTGATCACGGTGCAGCCGGGAGCGCCCGCCACCGTCACGCTTGCGAGCAGCCGCAGCCAGATCGCCGCCGATGGAACGAGCCAGGCGCAGCTCACCGGGACCGTCACCGACGCGTTCGGCAACCGGGTCGCCGACGGAACCCAGGTGACGCTCGCCGCCAGCCCGGGCACGTTCGGTACGGTCTCCTCGCCGGTCACCACGACCGTGGGCGACTACGCCTCGAGCTTCACCGTGGGCACCACCGTGGGGCAGGAACAGATCACCGCGACCGCGGGCGGGGTCAGCTCGAGCCCGGTCACGATCGACATCGTCCCCGACGTGCCCGCACAGCTCACCGACTTCGCGATCGGAAACACGAGCCTGTCCACCGACGGCACCAACGGTCCCTCCTTCACGACCGTGAGCGGCGTCATCCGGGATGCGGGCGGCAACCCCGTGGGGGGCGGCTTCCAGGTCGATATTCTCGTGCTCGGGCCGATCGCGCCGCAGGTCAGCCCCGTGACCACGATCAGCGACGGCAGCTTCGCCGCGGTCGTGACCGCGACCGGAACCCCGGGGGCGGCGACCGTGACCGCGCAGCTCGTCTCCAACCCCGCGATCTTCGACGGCACGACCCTCACGGTGAATCCCGGCGTCCAGCACACCGTGACGCTTGCCGCGAATCCCGCGACCGGCCTCGTCGCCGGCGTCACGCAGGTCACGGTGAGCGGTACCGTGACGGACTCGCTCGGTAACGCGATCCCCGGCGTGAACGTCGATCTCGTGACGACGGTCGGCACCTTCACGAGCAGCGGCACGGGGAACGCCACCGTGGCCACCGACGCCAACGGCGCCTACAGCGCGACGATCGACCCGCCGACCGCGACCTCGAACGGTACGGTGAGCGCCACCTCGGGCGGCGTGAGCGCCAGCCCGGTCGCGCTCTCGTACGAGCCCGGCGATCCCGCGCAGATCGTGGGCTACACGCTCTCGCCCGCGACGCTGTCGGCCGACGGCGGCGTCGCGACCGCGACCGGCCGGGTGCTCGACCAGTTCGGCAACGCGGTCAAGGTCGGGACGAACGTGGACATCACCGTCGCCGGTCCGATCGCGGCGCAGCAGACCCCGGTCGTGACCGCCGCCGCCGATGGCTCGTTCTCCGCCACGGTCAACACGACCGGTGGTGTGGGCTCGGCGACCGTCACCGCGACGGTCCAGGGCTTCCCCGCCGTGACCGAGTCCGCCACGCTCACCGTCGAGGTCGGCGCGGTCGACAGCGTCACGCTCGTGGCCAGTCCCGCCACGGGGCTCGTGGCGGGGGTGACGGTCGTGCAGGTCTCGGGCGTGGTGACCGACCAGCA
>RFJN01000251.1 GCA_003694875.1 Planctomycetota bacterium
CCGGCGTGCCCTTCCGAGTTCGGCCGCGAGCAGCCGCGGCAGGATCGCGACCGCCTGCCCGTAGGCGATCTCGGCCGCCTCCGCCTGCCCCGCAAGCCGCTTGCGTTCCGCCCGCCGCAGCCACGCCAGCGCCCGCGCCCGGGGTCGGTCGCCGCGCCTGCGCCGCTCGGAGGCCTGGGTGTAGAGGTCGAGTGCGGCGCGACCGCGACCCCGCAGCTCGAGGATCCAGCCGAGCAGCAGCGCCGCCGGACCGTGGTGGGGATCCCGCGCGAGCGCCTCGCGCGCCCGCTGCTCGGCGCGATCGAAGTGGCCGCGCGCGATCTCGATGCGCGCGAGCGCCACGAATCCGTCCGGCCGGTCGCGGTGGATCTCGATCGCCGCCTCGGCGTCCTCGATCGCTCCCTTGAGCGCCCCGGCGCGCAGCCGCAGCCGCGAGCGCAGCACCACCGCCTCGAAGTGGCCGGGATCGGCGTCGAGGATCTCGTCGAGCGGCGCGAGCGCCTCCCGCGGATCCCCGGTCCGGGCGAGACAGCGCGCGAGCACGAGCAGCGCCTGCGCGAGCGGTGTCGATCGCTCCGAACCGATCGCGCGATACCGCGCCGGCCCGCGCTCGTCCGAGCGCGCGCGCGCGATTCGCTCGGCGTGCGACGCGTCCGCGAGCGCGCGGTCGAAGCGGCCGAGCCGCAGCAGCATCTGCGCCCGCAGCAGCCGCGCCTCGGTGTCGTCCGGATCGTGCGCGATCGCGGTGTCGAGCCGCTTCACGGCGGCCTCGAGCCGGTCGTGCCGCAGCTGCCAGCGGGCATAGGCGAGCTGCACCGCCGCCGCGTCGGGATCGAGCCGGGCCGCCTCTTCGAGCGCTCGTTCGGCCTCCCGTTGTCGATCCGGCCCGCCGAGCGCATCCGCCGCCTCGGCGCGCGCGAGCCACAGATCGCGCAGCTGCGTGCGCCGCCAGTGCGCGCGCGGGTCGAGCAGCGCCTCGAGCCGGTCGCGGTTGTGGCGGGCAAAGCGCAGCGCGTCGGGCCAGCGCTCGATCTCGCGAAGCTGCTCGATCGCCGGATCGAGCACCGCGATCGCCTCCTCCGGCGTACCGTCGCGCAGCGCCGCGCGCGCCCGCAGCAGCGCGGCACTCGCCTCGCGTTCGATCGAGCCGAGCCGACGGCGGTAGGCGTCGAACTCCGCCCGCGCCTCCTGCCGTTCCTGCCGGCGTGCCGAGCGGGTGTCGACCACCCACACGCTGACCACGACCGCGATCACGAACGCCACCGCCCCCCCGCCCCCGATCCAGACCGGGGCCCGGCGGCGCACGGTCCGCACGATCCGCCGCACCCGGCTCGGCGGCTGCGCCAGCACACCGTGGCCGTCGAGCCAGCGGCGCAGATCGTCCGCGAGCTCGAGCGCACTCGCGTAGCGGTCCTCGCGCTCCTTGGCCATCGCCTTGAGGATCACCCGCTCGGCGGCGGGATCGAAGCGCGGATCGAGCCGCGAAGGAGGCACCGGCTCGAGTTCCATGATCTTGCGGTAGACCTCGACGTTGGTGTCGCCGTCGAACGGCAGCTCGCCGGTCGTCATCTCGTACAGCAGCACCCCGAGCGCGTACACGTCCACGCGCCGGTCGATCCGGGCGGCGTCGCCGCGTGCCTGCTCGGGCGGCATGTAGAACGGGGTGCCGACCGCCGCACCGGTCTTCGTCATGGCGGAGGTATGGTCGACGTTCTTCGCGAGACCGAAGTCGGTGATCATCGGCACGCCGCGGCGGTCGAGCAGGATGTTGGCCGGCTTGAGATCGCGGTGGATCACCCCGTGTTCGTGCGCGTGGTGGATCGCGCGCGCCACCTGCTCGATGATCTCGAACGAGCGCCGGATCGGCAGCGGACCGCGCCGCAGCACCTCGTCGAGCGCGTGGCCGTCGATCCACTCCATGGTGAACCAGTGCTGCCCGTCCGTCTCACCGACGTCGAAGATCTGTACGATGTTGGGATGCTTGAGCTTGCGGACGGTGGCGACCTCGCGCCGAAAGCGGCGCACCTGCTTCTCGCTCGCGTGCGCGCCGTCCTTGAGCACCTTGAGCGCCACGATCCGCATGCGTGCGTGGTCGCGCGCGCGGTAGACCACCCCCATGCCGCCACGGGCGATCTCGTCGAGCACCTCGCACGAGCCGAAGCGCTTGCCGGTGAGCGAGGCGTGCCGTCGCCGTCGCCGTCGGCGAGACGCCGGCGCCTCGCGGTCGGCGTCGGCTTCCGGTGGCGGCGCCGCGGCCGGCCGCGGCGGCTCGGCCGACGGCTCCGGGCGCGCCGGCTTCGCGGCCGCCGCCCCGGGCTCCGGACGCCCCGACGGAAAGGAGAACGACGCCCCGCAGCTCGCGCAGCGACCGCGCCCGCCCCGCGTCCGGCCACCGGCGGGCAGCAGCGACAGCGTCCGACAGCCGGGACACCGCACCGCACGCTCGCGCACCTCCTGCGCGAGCGAGACGAACGTCTCGATGTCGATCAGCCGTCGGCGGATCAGAAGCTGCCCGAGGGGAACGGCGTTGCCGAGTGCGGCGAGGTCGGCCTGGATCTGCAGGCAGGTGCGCACCTGCTCGGCGTCGACGAGCCCCCGCTCCATCGCGACCCGGGCGAGCGCGAGGTCCTCCTCGGCGCGCGAACCCGCGGGCGGCGGCTGCCCCCCGCGCCCCTGCGGCGGCTGCCGCGGCTCCGCTCCCTGCGGCTCCAACCGCGCTCCTCCGTCCGGCCCGTCGGCGCTGCGCTGCTCACGCCGCAGTCTACGGCCGCCGGCACACGGCGGCAATCGCTCCCGGTATCCCGTCCTTCACCGATCGTGTATCCTGAGCCGTGGGGTGTGCCGCAGCGCACCCGGACACGACGCGACGTTCGCACAGGGGCATGGCGTTCCGAATGCAATCGAGCGAAGCCGCCGGCGGCGATCCGGAGTCGGAACTCGACCTCGCCGCGCTCGACGAGGCGCTCGCACG
>RFJN01000252.1 GCA_003694875.1 Planctomycetota bacterium
AGGCCATGGCGAAGGAGGAGGCGTCGCACGAGGCGTCCGAGCAACCCTCGCCACCGCAGCCGGCCGCGACCTCCACGGCCTCGCCGGCCGCCGGCGCCGCCACGGCCGCCGAACCCTCCACCACCAGTCCGGCCGCGGTGCCGGCGCCCGCCACCGGATTCGAACCGCTGCCGCCGGGCTGGAAGCGCTGTCCCTACTGCGCCGAGCAGATCCGCGCGGCCGCGCGCAAGTGTCGTTTCTGCCACGAGTTCCTCGACGAGCAGGAGGCGGCCGCCGGGCCGTCTCCCTCGCCGGGCACCGCAACGCTCAAGCCCGCGGCGCCGGACAGCGCGCCGCAACCGCCCGCCGAGCCCACTGCGCCCGAGCGGCAGCCCGCGCCCGAACCGAGTGCTGCGGCGCCACCGGTACCGGACGGGCCCGAGCCGGCCCCCGCCGCCGCACCGAGCGTCTCCGCGCCGTTGCCGCCTCCGGTGCCCGAGAGCGCCGAGGGCGAGATCGAGACGGTCGACGAGGACGCGCCGCGCACCTGGCAGACCCAGGAGTTCGCGGTGCCGTTCGACCTCGACGAGGACGAGGACGAGCCGAGCCCGGCGCCGGGACCGGGCGGCGCGCTGCCGCCGCCGGTGCGCGACGACGACGAGCCGGAGGCCGGGGACGAAAGCGAGCCCGAGCCGCCGCACGTGCTCTGAGCCGCCGCGCTCGTGCTACCATCGCGGCACGGCAACCGCACGCACAGGAGCCCCTCATGGCCGAGCGCATCCAGACCCGCTTCACCGAACAGCTCGGGATCGAGGTGCCGCTGATCTGCGGCGCCATGTACCCCTGCACCAACCCCGAACTCGTGGCGGCGGTCTCGGACGCCGGTGGCATCGGGGTGATCCAGCCCATGTCGTTCGAGTTCGTGCACCGGGTGCCGCTCGAGGAGGGGCTGCGGCGCATCCGGCAGCTCACCGACAGGCCGATCGGCTTCAACGCGATCGTCGAGACCTCGGTCAAGGCGTACTTCGATCGCATGCGCCGCTGGATCGACATCGCGCTCGAGCACGGTGTGCGCTTCTTCGTCACCGCCCTCGGCAAGCCCGACTGGGTGGTCGAGCAGGCGCACGCCGCCGGGGCGGTGGTCTACCACGACGTCACCAACCGGACGCATGCGCTGCGCGCCCGCGACGCGGGGGTGGACGGGCTGATCTGCGTCAACCGTCTCGCGGGGGGGCACGCCGGCAAGCTCGATCCGCAGGAGCTCCACGAGCAACTCGCCGATCTGGGGCTGCCGCTGGTGTGCGCGGGCGGGATCGGCGACGAGCATGACTTCGTGCGCGCGCTGCAGATGGGCTACGACGCCGCGCAGCTCGGCACGCGGTTCATCGCCACCGACGAGTGCCAGGTCAGCCCCGCGTACAAGGAGGCGATCGTGCGGGCGCGCGCCGACGACGTCGTGCTGACCGACAAGCTCTCGGGCGTGCCGTGCGCCGTGATCCGCACCCCGGAGCTCGACCGCGCCGGCTACCGCGCGGGGCCGATCGCACGCTGGCTGCTGCGTGGCCGGCGCACCAAGCACCTCATGCGCGCCGTGTACCAGATCCGATCGCTGTGGTCGCTGCGGCGCGCGGCCACCGGCGCGGCGAGCTACCGCAACGTGTGGCAGGCGGGCAAGAGCGTGGAGCGCATCGAGCGCGTCGAACCGGCGGCCGCGGTCGTCGAACGCTTCGCACGCGCGGCGCGCGAGGCGCTCGGTGCGGCGCGTGCCCCATGACCGGGCCCCCGCTGCCCGCGAACGAGGAGCGCGCACGGCTCGACCGACTGCGGGCGCGCTTCGCCCGCATCGCCGAACGGCTGCGGCGCTCGGAGCTGCAGCGGCTCGAGGATCCCGACACCCTGCTGACGCCCGAGGACCTGCGTCCCGAACACTGGGATGAGGATTGCTGGTTCCTCGGCTTCTACTCCGCCCGCGGGATCCGGACCGCACTCGAGGCATACGGGATCCTGCGCAAGCTCCAAGCGCAGGGCTGGCACAACTTCCAGATCGAACTCGATCTTCGCGATCGCTCCGACCACCGGCTGCGGCTGTACGCCGACGGGCACGGCCAGCAGCGGGCGCTGCTCGCCGAACTCGTCGCCCACCTCGGCCGCGTGCGCTTCCCCCCGCTCGAGCCCCACGCGCCCGACGAGCCGCCGGACGCTCCGGTGGACGCGGTGGTGCTCGAGTGGATGACGCTGCAGGCCCCGGGCCTGCCGTTTTCCCCCGACCGCCCGCGGCTGCCCGGGCAGCGCTGGCCGGGGCTCGGGATCGGACCCGAGGTGATCGAGCTGCTGTACCGCATGGGATTGCGGCTGCGGCGCGAGGCGGTGATCGCCTTTCCCGCCTACTACCACAACGCGGTGCTGTACCGGGTGCGCTTCAACTTCGTGAGCCCCGAGGACGAGGGACGGCTGCGCGCGTACCGGCGCGATCTCGCCGATCTGTCGCTCGCCGAGGCGAGCTGGGCGTTCGAACTCGGGTGCGTGCGCGACCGCGAGACCGGCGCGGTCGTGCACTGGCAGGGCCCGGAGCTGTGCATGCCGCTCGTGGGCCGGGTCGCCGACCGGTTCGCCGATCCGCGCTACGAGGCGATCGCGCGCCGCACCGCCGAAGCGGTGCACGTGCAGCTCGACCGCGAACGATTCCGCGCCCGGCTCGCCGCGCAGCTCGAGACCGAGCCCGGCTCGGATCCGTCTGCCGGGGCTTGAAGTTCGGTCCGGTGCCGGGCGGCACGGAGACCAGGCGAGTCCTGCACGCCGCCTGTCCGATCGGCGTGGTGCCAGAGGACGTGTTGCCCGATCTCCGGTCCCTGGGGTACGCGAGGCGCGTTCGATCGGACAGCGCAGCCGCGACGTCTCCCGCCTCGTTCGCTGACCAACCTTCCAACAACACGATTGCCGGGTTCCTCATGATTCTCACCGTCCTGCGATCGGTGCGCTCGACGTCCGGCTGGAAAGGACAATGAGGAACCCAGGAACCCAGGAATCCTTGGTCGATCACGATCTCGAGAGCGTGCACTCGGCACCCCGAGAAGGAAGGCGGTTGCTTCCCGACCGCCGCCGTCGCCGTCGATGGGTGACCGCAGCGTCTCGAGGTGATCGGCACCACGCTGCCACCGTACCCAGGTGCCTGGCGAGGCGACACGCGGAGACGTCGAGCGCCCAACGCACCGTTCGCTCCGTCTTTCGTACCCCGCACACCTGCCCACTTGGAGCATGGAAGGCTTCGCAAGGACGACAACGAGGTCGTGGTAACGAATACGCTTCTCGGGACGGTGAGGGACCAGGAGCTCCTGGCTTCCTGGGTTCCTCATGGTCTTCTCCATCGTGGCGCTGCACGTGGGGATCGCAGCCGTGGTGGTGAGGACAAGGCACCGAGGAGGTCTGTTCCGTGCGCATCGGTTGTGGGGGGGCGGCAGGGCGACGCCGCCCGAGCCGGCCGCGCCACGGTTGCCCACGGCACCGCGCCGCCGACCCGAACGTCCGCCCCCGCCGCTGCCCCGCCCGCTCGCGGGTCGCCGGGCCGCCGGCGCTCAGCCCTCGGTGGCGCTCGCGAGCGACGGCTCGGCGAGCTGTCCCTCGAGGCAGAAGCTGCGGATCGCCTCGGCGAAGCGCTCGGTCGCCTCGTGCAGCAGCCCGTGCGCGACCCCCGGCAGCACGAGCTGCTGCGCGCCCGGGATCGCGGCGGCGAGGTGCGCCGAGTTCTGCGGAGGCACGAGCACGTCGGCGTCACCGGTCACCACGAGCGTGGGCGCGGTGATCTCGCGAAGACGGTCCGCCACGTCGTGGCCCACGATCGCGAGGATCTGGTTCTGCACCCCCTCGGGCGCGGTGGGGCGCTCGTCGTTGCGGCGCGCGATCTCGGTGAGCACCTCGGGGTGCCGCTCGATGAAGCCCGGTGCGAAGAGGATCGGCGCCGCCTCTCGGATCAGCTCGAGCGAGCTCTTGCCCGCCCGCGGGCGGGTGAGCAGCTCGATCACCCACGGCTCGGGCCGCACCGCCTGCGGCCCGCCCGCGCTCGTGGCCGCGAGCACGAGCCGCTCGACGCGCTCGGGCGCCTCGAGCGCGAGGTGCTGCGCGATCATGCCGCCCATCGAGATCCCGACCACGTGGGTGCGCTCGATGCCGAGCGCATCGAGCAGCGCAATCGCGTCGCGCGCCATCTGCGCCATCGTGTACGGGCCCTCGGGGCAGCCGCTGCGGCCCACCCCGCGGTTGTCGAACGTGGTGACGCGGAAGTGCGGGGTGAGATACGGCAGCACCGGCTCCCACATGTTGCCCGGCGCACCGAGGCCCATGATCAGCAGCAGATCGGGGCCGGAGCCGAACTGCTCGTAGAACAGCGAAATCTCGCCGGTATCGATCTCGGCCATGGCCTTCGTTCCTCCGGTTCGCGGCCTCTCTCGGTGCGCCGCTCGGCGGCATTGTCACCGATCGTCGGCCGCGGCACCAGTGTCGGCACGTCGGAAATCGACCGCATCGATCCCGGCGCGCCGCAACAGCCGGTGCAGGCTCTGGCGCGCCATGCCGGCGAGGCGTGCGGCCTCGGACACGTTGCCCGCGGTGCGCTCGAGCAGACGACGCAGATACCGAGCTGCGGCCTGCTGCTGCACCCGCTCCATGGCTTCGGCGTAGGGCAGCGCGTACGGCAGCTCGATCGCCTCGCCACCGGAGGCGGGGGCGGCGGCGCGGCCGAGGGCGAACGCCGCGCGATCGAGACGCGCCCCGTCGCCGAGGATCAGCGCCCGCTCGACCGCGTTCTCGAGCTCGCGCACGTTGCCGGGCCACGAACGCTGTGCGAGCGCGCCGAGCGCCTCCGGCTCGATCGAGACCGCGGGGCGACCGAGCCGCCGGCCGTGCTTGTCGGCGAAGTGCCGCACGAGTTCGGGGATGTCCTCCGGGCGCTCGGACAACGGCGGCAGCGCGATCTCCACCACCTGCAGGCGATAGTACAGGTCCTCGCGGAACCGCCCCTGTCGCACCGCCTCGAGCAGATCGACATTGGCCGCCGCGACGATGCGCACATCCACCCGCCGCCAGCGGTCGCCCCCCACCGGGCGCACCTCCCTTTCCTGCACGAGGCGGTTGACCTTGGCCTGCAGATCGAGGTCGAGATAGTTCACGTCGTCGAGAAAGAGCGTGCCGCCCTGCGCCTCGCCCACGAGCCCCCGCCGCGCCGCGCCCGCGCCCGAGAACGCGCCGCGCACGTGTCCGAACAGCTCGCTCTCGAGCAGCTCGCGCGGCATGGCGGCGCAGTGCACCACGACGAACGGTGCCTCGCGCCGCGGACTCGCGGCGTGCAGCGCCCGCGCCACGAGCTCCTTGCCCGTGCCGGTGCGACCGGTCACGAGCACCGTCACATCGAGCGGCCCCACGCGCTCGATCAGCGCCCGCACCCGCTGCATGGCGGGGCTCGAGCCGACGAGTTCACCGCGGCCGCGGCTGCCCGCCACCTCGCGCTCGAGCGCGCTCGCCCGCCGCTGCAGCCGCCGGTGCTCGAGCGCGCGCCCGATCGCGAGCGCCATCTCCTCGGGCTCGAACGGCTTCGCGATGTAGTCGAACGCCCCCTCGCGCATGGCGCGCACCGCCTGCTCCACCGTGCCGTACGCCGTCATGACGATCACCGGCGTCTCGGGCGCGCTTCGTCGCAGACGGGCGAGCACCTCGAGCCCGTCGAGCCCCGGCAGCCGGAAGTCGGTGACGACCACGTCCGCCGGCTCGCGCTCGAGCGCGAGCAGCGCCTCGCGTGGGTCGGCGAAGGTGCGCACGTCGTAGGTCAGCGAGAGCACCGTCTCGAGCATCGCGCGCATGCTGCGCTTGTCGTCGATCACCGCGATCTGTGCACGCCGTTCGCTCACCGCTGCCCCTCCCGCTGCTCGGCGCGCTCGCCCACCGGCAGCCACAGCTCGAACCGCGCCCCGCAGCGCACCGGGGCGCACACGAGCCGGCCCCCCATGGCCTCGAGCAGCCCGCGCGCGAGCGCGAGTCCGAGCCCCGTGCCGCTCGTCTTGCCGGTGTGGTAGGGCTCGAAGATGCGCTCGCGCTCCGCCTCCGGCACCCCCGGCCCCTCGTCCTCGACCGCGACGCACACCTCCTGCCCCACCCGCGCCGCCTCGAGCACCACCCGTCCCCCGGGCTCGCTCGCCTCGATCGCGTTGGTCACCACGTTGCGCAGCGCCTGCACGAACTTCGTCGCGTCGGTCTCGAGCCGCAGATCGGGCTCGATCCGGCGCTCGATCGCGACCTCCTTGCCGTCCACGTACCGCCGCGCGGCGGCCACCGCGCGCTCGAGCAGCGGCTCGAGCTCGTGCGGCTCGCGCGCGACCGCGCCCGGACGCACGAGCGTCATGAGGCCGCGCACCGTGTCGCGGCACGTCTCGATCTCCTCGATCAACGCCGCGCCGGCGCGCTCGCGTTCGCGCTCGCCGTAGCGCGGATCGCACAGCACGCGCGCGAAGCCGAGCATGACGCCGAGGGGGTTGTTGAGCTGGTGGGCGAGCCCGGCCGCGAGCCGCCCGATCGCCCCCACGCGCTCGGCGCGCAGCAGCGCGCGCTCGCGCTCGCGCAGCCGCGCCGTCATGGCGTCGACACCCCGCGCGATCCGACCGAGTTCGGTATCGCCGATCGGACCGATCTCGACCGCGAGATCGCCCGCCCCGATGCGGGCGATCCCTCGCTCGAGCGCCTCGAGCGGCGCGGCGATCGAACGCCACAACGCCGCACCGAGCCCCACCGCGAGCAGGATCGCCACCGCCGCGGTCACGACCGCGAGGCTCGCCGCCTCGCCCGCGGCCGCACGCGCCCCGGTTTGACACCACGCGAACGCGCTCCCTAAGATCGCGTCCGAGCCCGCCAGCCCCCCGGAGCGAACGAGCGA
>RFJN01000253.1 GCA_003694875.1 Planctomycetota bacterium
GCGCCGCGACGCCGCACGCGCCGGGCTACGTGACGGGGCCGCCGGGGGCGGGCGGCGAGCGGCCGATCGCGTTCGTGCAGCCGCTCGATCTGCCCGCGGGCCGATACGTGGCGGTGCTCGAACACGACACACGGCGCTGGCTCGCGCGCGAGCTCGAGGCGCTCGTGACGCTGCTCGGCGACCGGGAGCGGGCGCGCTTCGCGATCCGTCCGGCGCTCCGTCGCTCCGGCGGGCGGGCGGCAGCGGGCGGCGCCCCCACCGCGACGGCGGCGATCGGGGCGCAGGGCAGCGAGGACGCCGGACCGCTCGTGCGCGCGCGGCTGCCCGCACCGCTCGAGCACCTCGTGGTGGAGGTGACGGCGGCGGTTGCCCCCGGCGAGGGCGCGCTCGGGGTGCTCGTGCGCCGGCTGCACGTGTGGGCGATCGTGTTCCTTCTGTGCGGGCTGCTCGTGGGCGCGATCGTCACGACGGTGACGGTGCACCGCGAGATCCGGACCGCGGCGCTCAAGAGCGACTTCGTGACGACGGTGACGCACGAACTCAAGACGCCGCTGACCTCGATCGGGATGTTCGCGCAGACGCTGCTGCTCGGCCGGGTGCAGGACGAGGCGGAGCGCACCGAGTGTCTCGAGATCATCGCGCGCGAGACCGAGCGGCTCTCGCGACTGATCGACCGGGTGCTGACGTTCTCGAAGATCGAGGCGCAGAAGAAGCGTTTCGAGCTGCGGCTGACCGATCTGACCGCTCTCGTGAAGGAGAGCATGGAGCTGTTCGAGACGCAGATGCGCTCGGCGCCCGATCCGGTGGTGTTCGAGTACGTGGAGCTTGCCGAGCTTCCGCCGGTGCTGTGCGATCGGGCAGCGATCCAGGAGGTGCTGCTGAACCTGTTCTCGAACGCGTACAAGTACAGCCGCTGGCGGCGCTCCGATCCGGGCGCGTCGTCGGCGGGCGACGACCCGATCGTGCTGAGCGGCGATGTGCGCCCGCGCAGGATCCGGGTGACCGTGACAAAGCGGCGGCGCTGGGCTATGATCGCGGTGCGCGACTGGGGCGTGGGGATCTCCCGCGGCGAGCAGCGCAAGATCTTTCGCAAGTTTTACCGCGCCAACGACGTGCTGACCCGCGACGTCGAGGGCAGCGGGATCGGGCTCTCGCTCGCCCGCTCGATCATGCGCGCGCACCGCGGCGACGTGACGGTGCGCTCGCGGCTCGGGCAGGGAGCGACGTTCACCTTGTGGTTGCCGAGGTAGTCGCCCATGGAAACGGTGCTGATCGTCGAGGACGACCCGTCGATCCGGCTCGGGTTGCAGAAGAACCTGAAGTTCGAGGGCTACGACGTGCTGACCGCCGCCGACGGCGAGCGCGGCCTGCAGCTTGCGATCGATCGCCCTCCGGACCTGATCATTCTCGACATCATGCTGCCCAAGATCTCGGGCTTCGAGATCTGCAAGACGCTCAAGAAGAACGACATCAACGTCCCGATCATCGTGCTGAGCGCGAAGGACCAGGACATCGACAAGATCATGGGGCTCGATCTCGGGGCCGACGACTACGTCACCAAGCCGTTCAACGTGCGGGAGCTGCTCGCGCGGATCAACAGCGTGCTGCGGCGCAAGCGGCGCTACGAGCGCGAGCGCGCGGAGAAGAGCTTCCGCTTCGGCCCCTTCACGGTGGACTTCGAGGGGCAGGTGCTGCTCAAGGACGGGCAGCCGATCGACACCTCGGTGCGCGAGTTCAAGTTGCTGCGGTTTCTCGTCGAGAACCGGGGCAAGGTGCTCGAGCGGCGCGAGATCCTGAACAAGGTCTGGGGCTACGACTACTTCGGCACCGCGCGCACGATCGACAACTTCATCACCAAGCTGCGGCAGAAGATCGAGCCCACGCCCGAGCGACCGCAGCACATCGTGACCGTGCGCGGGGTGGGCTACAAGTTCGTGCCCTGAGCGCGGGCTGTCGGCGCGCCGGCGGGCGAGCGCGGCGGCTCAGCGACCGCCGGCGCGCTGCAGGTCGCACTTGCAGTTGGCGTCGAAGTCGGTCTGCCGGATCTGCAGCGCGGTGGCGCGGATCGAGATCTCGGCGTACATGACGCAGTCGCTGTTGATGTCGTGGCCCGGCGAGGCGGGATCCTCGTGGGGGGTGCACATGGCGGTGCCGACGTCGACGAGCCCGAGCACGTGGCCGAACTCGTGGGTCAGCACCGCCTGCTCGGCGCGGGAGGCGTTGGGCGACAGCGGCCCGAGCCGGTCGCGCAGCGCCTGTTCGAACACCGCGATCTCGGTCGCGCGCCAGGTGAGGCCGATCACGCGGTCGTTGTCGCGGTAGCTGCCGGCGACGAACTGCACGTGCACCACGACCGTGTTGCCGTGGCTGTACAGATCGCGCACCCCGGACTGCAGCGCGGCGAGATCGGCGTTGGTCCAGCTCGTGCGCTGCGAGGCGAACGGCTGCGGTTGCAGCACGGCGATCGCGCCGGGCTTGTACAGCCGCTCGTCGAGCCGCGCCGCGATCGCGAGCAGCGCGCTCGTGTCGGGCTCCCACACGGTGCCGCCGTCGTCCTGCGCGTCGATCTCCACGAGCAGGTGGGTGCGCGGTGCGCCGCGCAGCAGCGCGCCGGCCGCGGTGCCGACCGCGTCGCGATCGAGATCGGAAGCGGTGTCGCTGCAGACGAAGAGGGTGGGACCGTCGGTCGAGGCGACGCCGTTGGTGGCGACACCGACGGTGCCGCTGCCGGCGTCGGAGGGGATCTCGATCTCGAGCGCGGTGGGGCTCGCGGTGCGCACGCTCGCCGGCACGGGGCCGATCCAGACCTGGTTCTGCGCGGGATCGGAGGCAAAGCCCGAGCCGGTGATCCGCAGCCGGGCGCCGGGCAGCGCGACCTCGGTGGGCTGTCCGGCGGTGGTCTCGATCCGCTGCACGGCCGGGGCGCCGGGGCTGGCGAGCACGGTGAACGAGCGGGGCGGGCTCGTGCCGGTG
Organism: Planctomycetota bacterium; assembly: GCA_003694875.1. Taxonomy (GTDB): domain Bacteria; phylum Planctomycetota; class J058; order J103; family J103; genus J103. The sequence goes on from RFJN01000253.1 coordinate 2,974, forward strand.
CGGGTGGTGACGGTGAGCTGCGTGCCGCCGGCGGGCGCCCCGGCGGGCACCACGCAGCGCAGCCGGTCGGGCTGCGCCTCGATCACCTCGGCCTGCGCGGGGCCGAAGAAGACGAGGTTGCGCGCGGCGCGCGTCTCGAAGAAGTCGCCGGTGATGGTGATCTCGGTGCGGGGCGCAGCACTCGTGACGCTCGTGGCCTGGATCCGGGGGGCGTCGGAGGGGGCGGGATCGTGGTGCCGCCCGCGGTCGCAGCCGGCGAGGGCGGTGAGCAGCACGAGGGCGGTGAGCAGCACGAGGGCGAGCAGCGCTGCGCGCCTTGGGCGATCGGTGCTCACCGGCCGGCGCCTTCGGGCTCGGGGGCGCGGGCGGGCGGCTCGGTCTCGTGCGGCGCCGCGTTCGTGGCAGTCCGGGAGCTCTGCTCGGGCGGGAGCTGCACGACGAGGCCGGGCTCGGGTCGGGCCGGCACGAGCACGGGCCGCACCGAGACGTAGCGTTGCTCGCGCAGCGGCACCGGATCGCTCGCGGCGAGCCCGATCGCGAGCGCGCTCAGCACGAGTGCGGCGACCGCCATGCCGCCGGCGATCCACTGGGGTCGCGACATGCGCACGCGGGCCGGCCTCCCGTTTCCCCCCCGCGGTCAGCGTCAGTGTACCCGATGGGGGCCGCCTGGCGACAGGGGGCGCGTGGCGCGCGGGCCGGCATGGGCGGTACCGGTCGTAATGGCAGGGCGACGACCGTTCTTCCTTCGGGGTCGCCCCGGCCCGGCGGGCACGACGCCTCATCCACCTGGAACGGCCAGCCGCCTGGGGTTCCATCAAGAGAACGAACCCGAATTCAACGCTGTATCACCGTAATTCTCGGCTGCAATACGGCTCGCTCCTTGCGAACCGTATCGGCGTCGGCTAGTCTTAGGGGGAACGTCTCACAGATGAGCTTCTGCTCCGCGAAACGTCGATACCTCGGTCTCGAAGCTACCGCCGCTTTCTTCAACCTATCGTCGGCGCGGAAGGAAGATGGGAGATCTTTCCGTGCTGACGCTTCGTCTACGCTATTCACACTTTCACTCGATCGTGGTTGTACTCGCCACAACCTTCCTATCCACCAATGCAGTGAAGGCCCTGCCGATATTTCAGGGCTTGGGGGATCTCCCCGGCGGTTCTTTCGACAGTCGGGCCTTGGCTGTCTCCGCCGATGGGACCGTCGTCGTCGGCCAGGGCAACTCGAATTCAGGTCCCGAGGCCTTCCGCTGGTCCAGCGGCGGCATGATCGGGCTCGGCTCTCTCCCTGGGGGGACGTTCAGCACCGCACACGGTGTCTCCGCTGACGGCAATGTCGTCGTCGGTCAGGCCCCGGTTTCGGTCACCAAGGCCTTCCGCTGGACGAGCGCCGGCGGCATGTTCGACTTGGGCGATCTCCCCGGAGGGCAGGTCCAGAGCGAGGCTTGGGGCGTCTCGGCCGACGGCAGTGTGATCGTTGGCGGGAGCGCTTCGGCTTCCGGCAAGGAGGCGTTCCGCTGGACGAGCGCCAGTGGCATGGTCGGCCTCGGCGATCTCCCCGGGGGGAACTTCTTCAGTCGAGCCAACGACGTATCTACAGACGGCAGTGTGGTCGTCGGCTTCGCTACTTCCGCGGCCGGCTTCGAGGCCTTCCGCTGGACGAGCGCCGGTGGCATGGTCGGCCTCGGTGATCTCCCCGGGGGTATCTTCTCAAGTCAGGCCACCGCTGTTTCCGCCGACGGCAACGTGGTCGTCGGCCAAGCGTATTCGACTTCCGGCTACGAGGCCTTCCGCTGGACAAGCGCCGGCGGCATGGTCGGCCTCGGCGATCTCCCCGGGGGGAGTTTCTATAGCATTGCCTGGGACGTTTCCTCGAACGGTAACGTGATTGTTGGCGCCAGTCAGGGCAGCGCCGGTAGCGAAGCGGTCATGTGGGATCCGACGAACGGCATGCGGCGAGTCGCCGACATCCTTGCCAACAACGGCGTGGACCTCACAGGTTGGACACTCAACGAGGCGGTGGGCGTGAGTGCCGACGGCTTCACAATCGTGGGCAATGGCACCGACCCCTTCGGCAGGACACAGGCCTGGATCGCCACCCTCGACGCGCCCACACTGCCCGAGCCCTCGTGGGTCGCGCTTCTCGTCGGCGCCGCGGTCGCCGCGGCGGTCGTCCGGAGGCGGTAGGGAGGGCGGATCGAGCGGCGCTCTCGCGCTTCCGAGCCGGGTTCGCGAGACCAGCAGCGCAGGGTGCAACGTTCCCGCGCGGGTGACTCGCAGCAGCCTGCTGCCTCTCCGACGTGCAGACCCCCGGCAAGACCTGTGAGTGTGTGTGAGGCTGAAATCGCGCTTGCGACCGGCCGCTGCGCACCCGTGCCGGACGACCACGCGCGTTCGCGGCGCACGGGCGGACGCGCTCGAAGACGACGGGCACAAACCGACGCACACGGGAAACACCCTCGTGCCGAACCGC
>RFJN01000254.1 GCA_003694875.1 Planctomycetota bacterium
ACTCGAGCACGAGCCGCTCGCGCACCGCGGCGCGCCACCCCTCGGGCAGCCGCGCGAGGAACTCGCGCACCCCCGCGGCGAACGCCTCGAGCAGCAGCGGCTGCTCGCTGCGCGACGACTCTCCTTCGGCGGCCTCTCCCATGCGTCCCCACGACAGGCCCGGCTTGAGGATCTTCATGACACACCTCGTCGGCTCGGCTTGCGCCGGTCGGCCCCCCGGGCCCCGGCACTGTTTGCCCTACGACGCGAGGGGGCGCAGCGACCAGCGAGGAAAAATCCGACACCGAGGGGGCGCAGCGGTCTGTCCCGGGGGCTGGCAAGACGGGAGGACTGGAGGCGGCACCCGGATTCGAACCGGGGAATGAGGGTTTTGCAAACCCTTGCCTTGGCCACTTGGCTATGCCGCCTCGCGCGAGCGACCATCATAAGGAAGCGGCAGCGGACGTCAATGCCCTCACGCCGCGAGCGCGTCCGGGCGCGAGGCGGGTCGGCGTGTGGGCTCCGGGTTCGCACCGCGCGCAGGTGGTTGCATGCCGGCGAGGGGAGCACTAGAATGCTCGGCCTGCCCGGAGCGTGGCCGCGCCTGCGGCGGCTTCGGATGGTGAGACGACGCAGTGGACGGCGCCGCAGGCGGCGGCCGACAGACAGGGGCGTGTGCATGACGATCAAGATCACCGTTCGCGACAACGACTCGCTCGAGACCGTGCTCAAGCGTTTCAAGCGGATCTGCGACAAGGAAGGGATCAAGAAGGCGCTGCGGCAGTACAGCTACTACGAGAAGCCGTCGGAGCGCCGTCGGCGCAAGCAGAAGGAGCGGCTGCGCAACATCCGCAAGCAGCTCAAGGCGAAGAACAAGGCGCGCACCAAGGCACTCGCGCGGGCGAAGGTCCGGGCGAAGGCGAACGCGCGCAAGGCGCTCGCGCTCGACGGTGGCGGCGAGACGGCCGCCGCGAGCACGTCTGCGGAGTCCTGAGGCGAACGGGGGGCGGGCATGACCGTCGATTCGGCCGACTGCCTGTTCTGCAAGATCGCGCGCGGCGAGATCCCGGCCGACGTGGTCGCACAGCGTGACGGTCTGCTCGCCTTCAACGATATCCACCCCCAGGCCCCGCACCACGTGCTGGTCATCCCGACCGAGCACGTGCCGACCGTGAACGATCTGGCCGAACGGCACGCCGAACTGGTGGGGCGCATGGTGCTGCTCGCGCGCGACGTGGCGGCCGAGCGCGGCTTCGCCGAGGACGGCTACCGGCTCGTGCTGAACAACGGGCGCCACGGCGGCCAGTCGGTCTACCACCTGCACCTGCACCTGCTCGGCGGTCGCTACCTCACCTGGCCGCCGGGCTAGCGACCTCGTCGGTCCTTCGGTGGGCGGCAGCCGCCGTGCGGCGTCCCGTTGCGTGGCGCCGCGCGGCCGCTTCCGATCCGCGTTCGCGCCGCCGTGGCGCGGTTTGACGGCGATTTCGGCGACACGTATACTGCGAGGCGTTCGCCGCGGCGGCGCGTCGCGGCGCATGGCGTCCCATCCTGTCCGGGCGGAGAGCACGGTCTTGGCAATGGATCCCGGCGAGTTGCAGCAGGTGCGCCAGGTCATCGAGCGCAGCACCTCGAAGGTCAGCCTGCGCGAACTCGAACGCAAGGGATTCCGCAAGGTCAAGGTCCTTCGTTCCAACGACATCAACGAGCTGATCCGCAAGGCGGTGCACGCCGCGATCGGCCGCGCCAACCTTGACGCGCAGCAGCACGAGCAGCTCGTGCGCGAGTCGCAGCAGGAGTTGCGCCGGCTCATGAAGCAGGCGCAGAAGGCGGCGACCGAGCGGGCGGAACTGCTCGAGACCAACCGCGCCCTCGAGGCAGAGCTCGAACGCACCCGCGCCGCGCTGCGGGAGGCCGAGGCGCAGATCGAGCAGCTGCCGCGGCTGCGGGCGCAGCTCGACGAGGCCAACGTGCAGCGCATGGCGCTCGAGAGTCGCACCGCGTCGGCCGAGGCGAAGCTCGGCGAACTCACCACCCTGCGCACCGAACTCGAGCAGGTGCGCGCCGAGCTCAAGCGGGTCGAGACCGAGAAGCGGCTGCTCGAGGAACTCGAGGTCGTGAAGTTGCGCGAACGGATCGCGCAGCTCGAGGGCGAGCTGCGCGAGGCGCGGGCCGCCGCACCGGCGGCGGCCGCCGCCGGTGCGACCGGCATCGATCCGGCCACGCTGCGCTCGCTGCTCAAGGAGGTGGTGAGCGAGGTCGGCGCGGGGCGCAGCGACGACGGGTTGCGCAGCGAGTTCAGCAAGCTGCAGCAGACGCTCGCGGCCGCGCTCGCCAACGCCGGCGGTCGCAGCGGCTCGCAGGTCACCGAGGCCGACCTCGAGGCGGCCAAGGTCTCGATCGCCAAGCTGTTCGAGCACGACGCGGACGCCGAACTCGAGAGCAACATCGCCAAGGTGCAGGTCAAGGAGAGCACGAGCAGCGGCGTCAAGAGCACGCTCAACAAGCTCAAGTCGCTACGCAAGGGAGGAAGCGCGGAATGAGCGCGGAGAAGAAGCGTCCGGATATCACGGTCGGCAAGGCGTCCGCGCCGGCGGTGTCGGCGCCCACGGGGCCGGCGCTCGAACTCGGCAAGGGGCTCGACATCGGGACCGCGAACCTGATCAGCGCGGTGCAGGATCGCGAGGGCAACCTCTACATCAAGGCGCAGCGCAACGCGTTCATCGACATCGACCAGGACGACTTCACGCGCAACATGCTCACCAAGCTCGGGGTGCAGTACGTCATCCTGAACAACCGCATGGTCGTGGTGGGCGATCCCGCGTTCGAACTGGCCAACATCTTCAACCGCGAGACGCGGCGTCCGATGTCGCACGGCATGATCTCGCCCAAGGAGGCCGACGCGCTTCCGATCATGAAGCTGCTGATCGACAAGCTGCTCGGCAAGCCGCAGGTCAAGGACGAGGTGTGCTACTTCTCGGTGCCCGCCGAGCCGATCGACTTCGACATGAACGTGACCTACCACGAGGGGCTGTTCCGCGACCTGCTCAGCAAGCTCGGCTACAACGCCAAGCCGCTCGTCGAAGGGCACGCGGTCGTGTTCGCCGAACTCGCCGACGACGACTTCACCGGCATCGGGATCTCGTGCGGCGGCGGCATGTTCAACGTCTGCGTCTCGTACAAGACCATCCCGGCGCTCAGCTTCTCGACCTCGCGCGGCGGTGACTGGGTCGATCAGAACGTCGGCAAGGTGCTCGGGATCAAGGCGTCGAAGGCGACCGCGATCAAGGAGAAGGGGGTCGATCTGCGCAAGCCCGTCAACCGCGAGCAGCAGGCGATCGAGATCTACTACCGCGAGCTGATCAAGTACACGCTCACCAACATCAAGCAGCGCTTCGAGCAGGGCTCGGACCTGCCGTCGTTCCCCGAGCCGGTCGACATCGTGTTCGCCGGCGGCACCTCGCTCGTGGGCGGCTTCACCGACGTGGTGCGCCAGGAACTCGCCAAGCTCGACTTCCCGATCCCGATCAAGAACGTGCGTCGGGCCGAGGACCCGCTGCACTCGGTGGCCAAGGGCTGTCTCGTGGCCGCCATGAGCGAGAGCTGAGTGCGGCGCTGACCGCGCTCGTGCGCTGGATCCGTCGAGGGCTCCGCGGGCCGGCCGGCCGCGGGGCCCTCGCGCTTGTCGGGCTGGGGATCGCGCTCGGCTGCGGGCTGGCGCACGCCCGCGCCGCACCGCGCCCGGCCGCCCGGGACGAGCCGCGCTTCGGCGCGGAGCACACGCTCGTGCACGGCCGCTGGCGTGTGCACGCCACCCGCAGCGACCTGCCGCGTGCGCGTGCCACCCTCGAGCGGCTCGAGGCGCTCGCCGCGCAGGTCGAGGCGCGGCTCGGCTTCGAGATCCCGCCCCCGGTCGACGTCTGGATCGC
>RFJN01000024.1 GCA_003694875.1 Planctomycetota bacterium
CCCGCCGCCCTCGCGCGCGGGCCACGCCGCGATCTCGCGGGCGCTCAACGGCTTCGCGCTCGAACTCGCCCCGCGGGTGGTCGAGTCGCTGCACCTCGGCAAGCTGCTGTACGCGGGCGGCGATGACCTGCTCGCCATGGCGGCGGTGGACGATGTGCTGTCCATGGCGGAACTGTTGCGCTGCGCCTACAGCGGGATCGAGCCGCCCGGGGACGTGGCGCCGGGGGGCGATCTCCAGCTCGGCGGCGGGCATGCGCTCGTCGGGCGCGGTGATCGCCGGCGGTTGCTGCGCGCCATGGGGCGGAGGGCGAGTGGCTCGTGCGGGATCGTGATCGCGCACCACACCGCGCCGCTCGCGGTCGTGCTGCGCGAGCTGCGCGCCGCCGAGCGGCGCGCCAAGGAGGCGGGCGGACGCGACGCGGTCTCGATCGCCCTGATCAAGCGCGCCGGCGGGATGACGCACTGGACGACGCGCTGGGGCCTGCGGTGCGAGGCGGGAGAGGCCGAAGAGCCGAGACCGAGTGCGCTCGCGATCGCCCGCGCGTTGCGCGACGCCCTGCGCGCGGCTCTCACGCGCCAGACGACCTACCACATCCTGCAGTGGCTCGAGGGGATCGAGGAGGCGGGCGGGGCCGAGTCGCTTGTGCCCGGGCTGCTGCGGGCGCTGCTCGTGCGGCAGTTCCTGCGCCACCGGGTCCCGGGCGCGGACGAGGCGAAGCTGCGGGGGCTCGCCGATCGGATCGTCGATCTGGTCCACGACGCGTCGCTGCGCCCGTGCGGCACCGGGCCGGTGGCGCAGCTTCGCGCGCTGTTCACGGTGGCGGAGTTCCTGGCGCGTGAGAGTCGCGGCGGCGCGCACGGGGAGCGTGGCTCGGAGCGGAGGCGGAGCGCATGAACCACGCGGTGCTCGAGGTCGAACCGATCGATATCACCTTCGTGCGCGGTCACCGGAGGTTCGCCGACAGCGGGCACGGCGAGCTGCTCATGCCGCCGCCGCCCTCGCTGGCCGCCGGTGCGGTGCGCAGTCGCATGTTGGCCGACGCGGAGGTGGATCTGCACGCGTTTGCCCAGGGCAAGGCGCCGCCCGGTCCGCTCGCCGACGTGCTCGGGACGCCGCGCGATCCGGGTCGCTTCGAGATCGCGTGGGTGGCGCTCGCGCACAGGGAGCAGGGGAGAGACGGCGGCGGTGGGAAGGACACAGCCTACCTGCCGCTGCCCGCCGACCTGTTCGTGACCGAGCCGGTGCCGGGTCGCCCCACGGTGCACCGCCTGGTACCGTGTCCGGTGGACTCGCTCGGGGTGCGCGGCTCGTTCGCGCTGCCCGAGGCGCCGGTGCTGCGACAGCGCGAGCGTTCGAAGCCGAGCGGGCGCTGGTGGATCTCGGCGGCGGGGCTCGCGCGGCACCTGGCCGGACGTACCCCGCAGGCCACCGAACTGCTGCCGAGCCTCCGGCTGTGGAAACGCGAGACGCGGCTGGGGATCGGCATGGTGCCCGAGCGGCGCACCGTGAAGACGGGGCTGATCTACACGAGCGATGCCGCGGCGCTCACCCCCGGCACGCGGTTTCTCGTGGGCGTGCGGGGCGCGGAGGGTGCGCTGCCGTGCGAGGGGCTGCTGCGGTTCGGCGGCGACGGCCGCGGGGCGTCGGTGTCCGTGGGGGACGCGAAGCTTGTCGCCGCGCTGTTCGACGCGCCGGTGCCGAAGGGCCGGCGCTTCCGCCTGCTGCTGTTGACGCCGGGACTCTCGCCGTCGGGCTGGCTGCCGCCGGGTCTCGAGCAGCGCGACGGAGCGTGGTGGCTGCGGCTCGACGGGCTCGAGGCGAAGCTCGTGGCGGCGACGGTGCCGCGCAGCGGGGTGGCGAGCGGCTGGGATCTCGCGCTCGGGCAACCCAAGCCGGCCTGGCGCACGATCCCGGCCGGCTCGGTGTTCTGGTTCGAGGTCGTCTCGGGCGACACGGGGCCGCTCGCGCGGTTGCGCGAGGAGGGGCTGTGGGCGCTGCCGCAACGGGACTGGCACGGCGAGCGTGAGCGGCGTCGAGCCGAGGGATACAACCGCGTGCTGTTGGGCGTGGGATAGGGGCGCTGCAACGGAGGGGAGCGAGACCATGTTCGAAGCGAAGGCGGCGGGATTTCTCTACTGCACGAGCCCCCTGCACATGGGCAGCGGGACGGAACTCGGGCCGATCGACAACCCGGTGCAGCGCGAGCGTCACACGGGCCACCCCTCGGGGGCCGGCTCGGGGCTCAAGGGCGCATTCCGGCACGAGGCGTCCGCCCGCTGGCAGGACCCGGACCTCGTGACGGTCGTGTTCGGTCCCGATACCGACAGCGCGCACGAGCACGCCGGAGCGGTGAGCTTCTCCGACGCGCAACTCGTGCTGTTTCCCGTCCGGAGCCTGCGTGCCTCCTACGTCTATGCGACCTGCCCGACGGCGCTTGCGCGCTGCCGGCGGCTGCTCTCGCTCGCCGGGGTGAAGGAGGCGCAGAACTGGGAAATTCCCGAGGTGTCGGCGGACGGCTGCGTCGTGCTCGACCGGGAGGGGCTGTGCCAGCAGGCGGGCAAGGGCGGACTCGTGCTCGAGACGTTCCGGTTCGCGCTGGCGGGCGGCAGCAAGGAAGAGGAAGCGCTGCAGACGATCGCGAAGTGGCTCGCCGAGAACGCGCTGCCGACCGGTAACGGCGAACTCGGCACGGCGTGCGCCTACTTCCGGGAGAAGATCGCGAAGCACACGGTGCTGCTGTCGGACGAGCGTTTCGGTCACTTCGTGCGCCACGCCATGGTCGTCGAGCCGCACGTGCGGATCGCCGACGAGACGGGCACGGCCGACGACGGCGGGCTGTTCTACACCGAGTGCGTGCCACCCGAGAGCCTGTTCGTGTTCCTGACCATGGCGTCGCAGGAGCGGCGGCCGAGG
>RFJN01000255.1 GCA_003694875.1 Planctomycetota bacterium
CGCCGGGGCCGGCGTCGGCTCGTTGCCCGGGCTCGCGCCCTGCGCGGCCTCGGGGCCCGCCGTCTCGGCCGCCGGCGCCGGCGTCGCGGCAGCCGCTTGCGTCTCGGCCGCCGGCGCGGGGGTCTCGGCAGCCGCCTGCGTCTCCCCCGCGGGCTCGGCAGCGGCCGCGCCCGCCGCCTCCCCGGCCGCCTTGCGGCGGCGGCGGCCACCGCGGCGGCCGCGCCGGCGTCGACCGTTGTCGGCCTCCGATTCCGGGCTGCCCTCGGAGCCGGCGGCCGGTCTCGTCTCGCCGCCGGTCTTCTTCGCCTCCTCGGCAGACGGCTCGCCCTCGGTGCCGCCCACCTTGCGCCACACCACGCCCTCGGCGCTCTCGCTCTCCGCGGTCGCGGCCGTCTTGCGGCCCGCCTCCGGATCCTCGCTCGCCACCCCGCCGGCGAAGTAGCTCAGCGCGTCGGCGCGCTGCGAGCGCGTGCGGTCCTTGCCGCGACGGCGCACCGACACCCGGCCCGTCGTCTCGAAGCCTCCGATCAGCTCCTCGAGCGGCTCGACGTCCTCCACGATCGCGATCGCGCCGTCGTCGCGCGGACTCTCCTCGGTCTCGGCGGCCGCGCCGGTATCGGGGGCCGCGGCGGCCTCGCGCTTGCCGTTGCGTGTCTTGCGCCGACGGGTGCGACGGCCGCGCCGGCCCCGCGTCGACTCCTCCGAACTCGCGCCCGTCTCCGCCTCGGCGGCCTCGGTCGCGGTCTGTTCCGGCTCCGCCGCGGCGCCTGCGGTCGCGCGCTCGCGCGACCTCCGGGTCCGGCGCCGCCGGCGCTCGGCGCCGGAGGCGATCTCGATCAGGCGCGCCCCGATCCCCTCCGCCTTCTCGCTGCGCGCCGCCGCGAGGCGACGCAACACCTCGGTGAATCGAACCATGAAGCGGCTTCCACTCCCGTTGCCGTTGACCGTCGTTTCCGTACCCCTCAGACGCGCAGGTCGCGCATCTCCTGCGCCGCGCGCTCCACGAGCGCGGGCTCGATCCTCTCGAGCCCCTCGGCCGCGCCCACGAGCAGCGCGAGATCGCACACGTGGTTGATCAGCCGCGGGATGCCGCCGCTGATCCGGTGCACCGCCTCGATCGCCTCGGGCGCGAACAGCTCCGCCGCTCCCTGCGCGACCCCGAGCCGGTGCGCGACATAGCGCTGCGTGTCGCGCGCCTCGAGCGGCGGCAGCGTGGCGAGCACCGCCACCCGCTGCAACAGTCCCGGCACCCGCCGGAGCTGCTTGACGAGCCGCGGCAGGCCCGCGAGCACGATCGTGAGCAGCGGCCGCCCCTCGTGCGTGAGGTTGAGCAGCAGCCGCAACTCCTCGTAGGCGCGCTCGTTGTCGATCACGTCGGCGTCGTCGATCAGCAGCACCGCGCGGCTGCCCCGCTCGCGGTGGTAGCGCAGAAACTGCTCGAGGCCCGCCACGATCTCGCTCTTGGTGCCGTCGGCCTGCCGCAGGCCGAACGCGCGCGCGATCTGCCGCAGCAGATCGAGCGGCTCGGAGGCGGGGTTGGCCACGAGCCCGACGCGGACCCCGCGCTCGCGCAGCTCGTCGGCGAGCCGATACAACAGATAGCTCTTGCCGCAGCCCGCCTCGCCGACGAGCAGCGACAGCCCCTTGCCCTCGATCACCGCATACAGCAGTCGCACCAGCGCTTCCCGGTGCTCGGGCGAGGCATAGAAGAACCGCGTGTCGAGATCGTTCTCGAAGGGCTTGGCGCTCAGGCGCCAGTGTTCCTCGTACATGGGGACATGGATCTCCTCGGTGCGGACCAGAGGGGGCCCGCCGCGGGCCGAATTCTCACGGCGGCGCGGAAAGCGAGGGATCTTACGCCTCCTTCCGCGCAGCGTCAACTTCGGCCTGCGCGCGCACGCAGCCCGCCACCGCGATCGCGGCGGTCTCGGTGCGCAGCACCGAGCGGCCGAAGCGCACCGGCTCGAAGCCCGCGGCCACACACCGTTCGCACTCCGCCGCCGTCCAGCCGCCCGGCGGCCCGATCGCCACCGCGATCGGCCGGCAGCCGGCCGCGCCAGCAAGCCGCGCTCCGAGCGGCGACGGCGCGCGCGGGTCGAGCAGCAGCTTGCGCGCCGCGGACTCGGCCCGCTCGGACAGGTAGCGCTCGAGCGGCCGCGGCGGCTCGATCACAGCCGGCCGCAGCACCCCCGACTGCTTGGCCGCCTCGAGCGCGCGTGCATGCAGCCGCTGCACCGAGCCGGCGCCGCGGTCGGTGCGCTCGGTCTCGAGCAGCACGATCCGCCCCACGCCCAGTTCGGTGCACTTCTCCACCGCCCACAGCAGGCGCTTGCGCTCGATCACCGCCATCGCGATCTCGAGCTCGAAGCCCGGCTCGATCCGCGGGCTCGGCCGCGCCAGACGCGTCAGCCACACCCGGCCGCGCTCCACCGCCTCCACCTGCGCCCACGCCTCGTCGCCGAGCCCGTCGAACACGAGCACCACCTCGCCCGGCCGCGCGCGCTTGACCCGCCCGAGGTGGTGCGCCTCGGGCCCGAGCAGCGCGAAGCGGCTGCCCGGCCCGTACCTCGCGAGTTCCGGTACGTGGTAGCGGTCCATGGCTATCTCGCTCCGCCCTCGCGCGCACCGAGCGCAAGGCGCAGACGCACGAGCCGTTGCAACACCGCCTCGTCGCCCGGATCGCGCCGCAACGCCTCGTCCCACGCCCGCAGCGCCCCGATCACGTCGCGGCCCACGAGCCGCACGTCGCCGAGCCAGCGCAGCCGCCGCGCCGGATCGCGCACCGCCGCGAGCTGCGCCTCGGCCGCCCAGCGGTTGCCCGCACGCGCAGCCGCGAGCGCAATCTCGTGCCGCGTCTCGTCGTCCACCGCCCCGAACAGCGGCCCGAGACCCGCCGCTCCCTCGAGCAGCGCCTGCGCCAGACGGTCGGCGGTCTGCGGCGGCACGAACCGCGTGCGCGGCGCGCGGTAGGCGATGCGGTTGTGGTCGTCGGTCGACACCGGCGCCCCGGCGGCGAAGCGCCGCAGCGCCTCGGTACCGGCCACGAGTTCGCCGAGCAGCCCCGCCACCCCGTCCACCTCCGCCCGCTCGAGCCACCGGCGCACCGCCGCCCGCTCGATCCGCTGCGCCACGCGCACCGGATCGATACGCAGCGGCCGATCCGAACCGAGCAGGATCAGCTCGCGCGCCCCGTGCGGGCGCAGCACCGCCACGTGGGCGAACACGCTCTCGAAGGTGGCGAGCAGCGTCGCGAGCCCCGCCCGATCGAGCCCGTACAGCTGCACCCACTGCGCGGCGATCCCGCCCGGTCGCAGCGCGCGCGCCACGGCCCGGAACGCCTCGCGGGTGAACAGCGCCGCCGAGCCGCCACGCCACGGTTCGGACGGCTGCGCGATCACGACGTCGAACGAGCCCGGCGCGCTGCGCGCGAGCAGACGCCGCGCGTCGGCGATCCGCACCCGCAGCCGGTGCGCGCGCGCAAGCGGCACGATCTCGGCCCCGAGCGGCGGCACCGCGCGCACCGCCTCCCACACCGCGCGCTCGATCTCGATGACCTCGAGCCTCGCGGGCTCGAACGCCGCCGCCGTCGCCGCGCTCACCCCGCTGCCGAGCCCCACCACCGCCACCGCCTGCGCGCGCGGTGCGAACGCGAGCGGCGCGGCGGCAAGCAGCACCTGGGTGCTCATGTCGGCGCGCGACGGCCCCGTGCCGTCGGGCACCGACCCCTCGACCTTGCCGTCGGTCTTGAGATAGATCGTGTGCGTGGGCACGAAGCGCTCCACCGTCACCGTTGCGCAGCGGCCGTCGCGGTGAAAGAGCGCCTCGATGCGGGAGCGCTCGAACTGCGATCGGAAGCGCGCGCGGTCGAGATCGGCGGGCAGCGTCTGCACGTAGCCGTACGCGCCGGTGGCGATCACGCGCGGATCGAGACGCGGCCAGGCGAGCGCACCGGCCACCGCCAGCACGATCCAGACCGTGCGCGCGCGCGCGCTGCGCCCGAGCACCGACGCCCCGAGCC
>RFJN01000256.1 GCA_003694875.1 Planctomycetota bacterium
CTACGAGACGCTGGCCGAGGCGCTGCTCGACGAGGTCGAGGCGGCGGTCGCGCGGGAGGCCGCCCGGCGCGTCGAGACGCAGCTCGAGGCGAGAAGTGCGGCGCTCGGGCGGCGGGAGCCGCCGGTGCGGTTTGTCGGCGAGCGCGTGCGGTTGCGCACCGCGGCGGGGGGGCTCGAGCTCGCCGCGCTCGAGAGCCCGGCGGTCGCGGCGGCGATCGAGGCGATCCGCGACCCCGAACTCGCCGCCCTCGCCCGGCGTGCGTTCGCGCTGCGGCTTCGCGCCGCACGGCTCGTCGGCCGTCGACGGCTGCGGGACCGGCTGCACCGGCTCGCGGCCGAGCAGCAGGCGCTGCAGCGGCTGCGCGAGAGCGAGATCGCGGACGCCGACCGGGCGCGGCGGGCGCTCGTGCGGGAGCGGCGGCGACGCGGCGGACGGGTCTCGGCCGGCCTCGCACGCCCGGTGACCGAGATCGTGCTCGAGCGCGCGCGCGAGATCGTGCGCGAGCGGCGGGAGATCGAGCGCGAGCTCGCCGCGCTCGAGCGCGAGATCGAGGATGGGCCCGAGGCGCGCTTTCACCCCGAGGGCGAGCAACTGCTCGCGACGCTGCGTGCCATGGTGCCGCTGCTGTACGAGTGCACCCGCCTCGAGTACGAACCGCTGCGCACCGAACTCGAGCGGCGGTATCGCGAGGTGGCGCTCTCGACCGCGGGGGCGCGGCGCGAGGACGCGCGCGCGCTGCTGCGCCGGATCGCGTTCCTCATGGCCAAGGCGAACTTCTTCCCGCTCGACGCGGCGACCATGCGCCGCGGCTTCGCGCTCGGGCCGGCGCCCGGGGTGCGGCTGCGCGTGCCGCTCGAGCGGTTCTCGTTCTCGTGCTTCTTCGCCCGCGGCGAGCAGCTCGATCCCGCTCCCACCGGCGGGCTCGCACCGCGCTACGAGAAGTTCGCCTTCTGCCTGCTCGAGCGCGACGGGGTGGCGAGGACCGAGGAGGACGAGCGGCGGCGGCCCGCGGTGCGCCCGCGCTGGTACGACCGTGGCCGTCGGTGGTGGCACAGCCGGCGTCGCCGGCTCGTGGTGGCGATCGCGCGACGGCACCGGGCGCTGCTCGTGCCGCGGATCGATCGGGTGCACGGCTACCTGCGCCGGCTCTCGGCGGTGCCGCCCCCGGATGTGGCGGTCGATCCCGCGCTCAAGCTCAAGCTGTTCCGCGACGTGCGGCTCGGCGAGACCGGGCTCGTGCTGCCGGGGGCGCGCATCCGCTACCGCGTGCTCGATCTGCTCATGGTCTGGGGCGGGGCGGGGGGGGCGTTTGCCGCCAAGGTGGCGCAGAAGCCGCTCGCGGTGCTGCTCGCGCCCAAGCTCCTGTTCTCGCTCGTGCTGGCGGTGCTCGGCCGCGGCGTGCTCGGGCTGCGGCGCTCGCGCACCACGCTCGACCGGCTGCAGGAGTCGTACGAGAACCGGCACCTGCAGGCCACGCGCGTGCCGGTGGTGCACTACTTCGTGCGCGAGGCGGTGCGCACCGACGCCAAGGAGATGCTGCTCGCCTACGGGCTCGGGGTGAAGGACGCGATCGAGCGGCGCGAGAGCGCGGCACTCGAGAGCGAGCGCTTCACGCTGCGGCCCGAGCGGGTGCGTGCGGCGGCGCAACAGCTGTTGCGCGAACACTTCTCCGACAACGCCGCGTTCGATCTCGAGGACGCGCTCGGCGGGCTCGAGGCGATCGGGATCGTGCCGCGGCCGGGGGTGTTCGCGCCGGGTCCCGAGCCGCCGGACTACTTCGACGAGCGGGTGATCGGCGCCACCTACCGGCCCGCCGCGATCGCGCGCTGGGTGGAGCGCGGCGCCGAAGCAGCGGATCCGGCCGCGAGCCGGCAGGAGCCGGCGGCGGACATACCGGCGCTGCCGCCGCAGGTGCCGGTGCTGGCGCCGCAGCGGGCGCTCGCGCGCCTGCGCGAGCGCATCCGCAGCCGTCTGGGGGTCTGAGGGGACCGGGGCGCCGCGGTTTGTCGGCCGCCGCGGCCGCGCCCTATAATCGACCGGTTCGCGGACGAGCCCGGCGCGGGAGAGAGGGCAGCGTGGCACTCAAGGGCGAGCGCGTGGGCGGGTTCGTTCTCGATCGGCGCCTGGCGCGCACGGTCGAGGGCGAGCTGTGGAAGGCGCGGGACGCCGCGGGACGCGTGGCGGCGGTGCGTCTGTTCTACGAGCCCGAGTGGGCCGAACTGGCCGCGGCGGCGGGGCCGCCGGAGCCGTTTTCGCACCCGCTGGTCGCCGAGGAGTTCGCGTGGAGCGCCGAGACGCGCCCGCCGTTTCGCGCCCGCGCGTTCATCGACGGTCGCAGCCTCGCCGAACTGCTCGAGCACAGCCCGCGGCTGCCGCTCGGGGTGGCGATCCCGGTGGCGCTGCAGCTCGCGCGCGCGCTCGAGGCGCTGCACGGCAAGGGGCTGGTGCACCTCGATCTGCGGCCGGACAACGTGTGGCTCGACGCCGAGGGGCGGCTCGCGCTGACCGATCGCCAGAACCGACTGCTGCACGTGGGGCTGGTGGGGCGGCTGTTCGCGCGCACCGAGCGCAACGCGCTCGAGACCGCGCTGCGGCTTCGCATGCGTCCGTATCTCGCCCCCGAGGCGCAGCGCGGCGGCAGCTACACCGAGACGCCGGGGCCGGAGCGCGACATGTTCGCGCTCGGGGTGCTGCTGTATCGCGTGCTCACGGGCCAGCTCCCCTCGGTGATCGATCCGCGCTATCCGAGCCGCTTCGACAAGCGGATCCCGAAGGTCTTCGACGAGGTGGTGCTGGGGTGTATCGAGCGCCGGGTGCGGGCGCGGCTGCCGGACGCGCGGGGGCTCGGCGAGCGGCTGTGCGAGGGCTGGCGGCGCGCCGGCTTCGAACTCGACGTGCGGCGACCGCCGTCGGCGTGGGTGGTGGCGACGCCGTGGCGCGCCACCGCGCCCGACCCGCGCAGCGCCTCCGGCATGTTCCGCCGCTGGTTGGCGGGCGGCAGCGGCACGAGGCAGCCACCGACGACGGTGGGAGAGTAGCGGAGGAGAGCCGACATGGAGAGGGAGGGAGCGCTGCGGGAGCGGCTCGAGGAACTGATCGCGTTGCACGCCCCGCTCGTCGATCTGGCGCTCGAGCTGCTGCGCGACGGGGAGATCGCGCCCGAGGCGCGCGTGCCGCTCGCCGCGGCCGCGCACTACGGCGCCGAGAAGCTCGATCTGATCCCGGACGAGTTCCCCGCCTACGGGCTCGTCGATGATCTGTTCGTGCTCGCGATCGGGCTCGAGCGCACCCTCGAGGCGGCGGGGGAGGCGGGGGCGCGCTACGCCGGGCGGGAGCTTGGCGGCCGGCCGCTGCGCGAGCGGTTCGACGAGATGCGCGAGCGGTTCTACGGCTTCTGGACGTTCTGCGATCAGCAGACCGCGTCGTTCTTCGCCGATTTCGACAAGGCGTACCGCAGCGATCCCGCGGTGCTCGAGGCGGCGACCGACGAGCTCGCGCGCGAGCGCGACGGCATTGCGGAGGCGACCCGCGAGGTGCGGCTCGAACCCGAGCACGTCGAGCAGTTTCTCGCACGCTTCCGCGCCTTCCGCGCCGAGGACTTCGCGTGAGCGGGCGCGGCGGCGTGCGGCGGTGAGGGGAGAGGCGGCGTGAGGGCGCGCGTGCGGCTGGGGGCGAGCGTGCTCGTCGCGGTGCTCGCGGGAGCCGCGTTGCCGGTCGCCGCGCAGCAGCTCGAGCGCCAGATCGACGAGCGGGGCGTGCAACGCGATCAGTTCCTCGAGCCGCTTGCGCGCCTCGGCGATCTCGGCGCGCAGCGCCTCGGGGCGCGCGCGTGCGCGCTCGAGCTCGGTGGTGAG
>RFJN01000257.1 GCA_003694875.1 Planctomycetota bacterium
CCTCGAGACGCCCCGCGCCCGGAATCCAGTAGTGGATCCCGTCGACCTCGCCGCCCCACTCCCGAAAGGTGACGGTCGTGCCGGGTCGTCCCGCGCCCTTGAGCGCCTCGAACACCTCGATCGCATACTCGGTGTAGATCCGCCCGTCGGGCAGACGCCGGCAGCGGCGGGCGCGTACCCGGCCGTGCACGATCGCCTCCGAGCGCGCCACGAGCGCGGCCTCATCGAGCGCGAGCGCCTCGGTGCCGCGAGCGGCCGGAGGATCGATCCCGAGGAACGCGAGGACGGCGAGGCCGAAACACAGCACGCCGTGTGGCAGGCATGCACGACACCGAAGAAGTCCCGACCGCGTTCCGTGCACCGCGCTCCTCCCCGAACCGGTTCGATCGCCGCCAGGCTCCCCCCGACGGCCGCCCGGCTCGTTCGGCAGCCGCCCAACTCGTCCGAAGACCGTCCGTGCAACGAGACGTCGAAACCGCCTGCGTCCGGTGTCGCACGTTGTCGCAACCGCAGCGCGAGAACCGGCATGCGCCTCGCGCGTCACGGCGAACATAGCAGAGCGCTCCGGCGTCCGCAATCGCGCGGCCCGTTGCCGCCGTGCCCGCGCGCCCTTGCGGCGGTGCTCGCTCGCCGGACCCGGGCCCCGGCCGGTGGGGCCGGCCGCGTTGCGCGCGGCCGCGGTGCGCGCCTATGATCGAGCCGGAACGCGACGAGGAGCGAGCGGCGATGAGCGATCGGGACGGCGAGAAGGCGGGCCCCGAGGGCAACGGAGACGGGCGGGAGGGAGCGGACGCGCCGCTCGAGCCGCCCGCGCACGCGCGCATCGACGTGCTGTACCGCGTGTTCGCGGTCAAGAAGGCCATGCCGCCGCTCGAGACGCTGCTCAAGCGGCTGACCGGCGGCAACCCCTACAACCCCCCCGAGGGGGGCTACGTCTTTCCGCCCGGCGCGGGCATGCGGCGGCTGCAGGACGCGCTCGGCGCAAGCCCGGACTACTTCGTCATGGGCTACCACCGCGAGGAGGCGCCGACGCTGTGGGAGGAGCTCGCGGCGGCCTATCCGGCCGAGGCGCCGGGCTTCGACGACGACGACCACCTGATCGTGCGCAACGCCAACCTGTGCGTGGTGATCCGTGCGCAGCTCGTCAACCCCGAGGACAACATGTACCTCGAGACGCTGTGCCACCTCGCCGACGCGTTTCGCGACCTGCAGCGCGGGGTGGTCTGGGACGTGCGCATGGGGCGGATCTGGGGCGAGCGCGAGTGGGCGGACGTCATGCAGGCGCCGCTGTCGCCGCTCAGCCACGTGCAGGTCGAGCGCTCGGGCGAGGGGCCGGAGCGGATCCTGCGCACCCGCGGGCTCGTGAAGTTCGGCAGCCCCGAACTCGAGGTCAAGGGCGGGCCGGCGCACCTCGAGCGCGAGATCGAGGGAATGCTGCTCGACGCGGCGCACGCCGCCATGCGCGGCGACATCTTCGAGCCCGACGAGGCGATCGAGGTCCATGGGGCGCGCCTGCGCGCGGTGGCGGTCGAACACGACGAGCAGGGGGCGGTGCGACGGCTGCGGCTCGTCGACGATCCGGGGCCCGAGGCCGAGCACGTCGATCCCGAGCGCGGCATGCAGCAGGGGTTCAAGGCGCTGCAGGCCGCGCGCGAGGCGATCGAGGGCAAGCGCTGGGAGTGGCAGTGGTGACGATCAGCGGCGCCGCTCGTGGTCGAGCACGGCCGCGCGGCGTGCGCGTCCGCGCTCGGCGGCCTCGCTGCCCGGATCCGCGTAGCGCAGCAGCCGACCGAGCGTCGCCTTGAGGTCCGGGCGGTCGACGATCATGTCGATGAAGCCCTTTTCGAGCAGGAACTCCGAGGTCTGGAAACCCTCGGGCAGATCGGCCTTGATCGTCTGACGGATCACGTTCGGGCCGGCGAAGCCGAGCAGCGCCTTCGGCTCGGCGATGATCACGTCCCCGAGCGCGGCGAAGCTCGCCATGGCGCCGCCCATGGTGGGGTTGGTGAGCACCGAGATGAAGAAGCCGCCGCGCTCGTCGAAGCGCGCGAGGGCGGCCGAGGTCTTGGCCATCTGCATGAGCGAGAGCACCCCCTCGTCCATGCGGGCGCCGCCGCCCGAGCCGCTCACGAAGACGAACGGCAGCTGCAGCTCGGTGGCGAGCTCGATCGCGCGCGCGATCTTCTCGCCGGTCACCGAGCCCATGGAGCCGCGCAGAAAGCGCGAGTCGGTGCAGCCGAACACGCAGCGCTGTCCCTCGATGCGCGCGGTGCCGACCACGCACGCGTCCCGCAGCCCCGTCACCTGCTGCGCCCGCTCGAGCCGGTCGCGGTACGCCTTGCGGGCGACGAAGCCGAGCGGGTCGGTCGAGCACAGCTCGGCGAACCGCTCCTCGAAGCTGCCCTCGTCGCAGCAGATCGCGATGCGCTCGGGCGCCGAGATCTCGAAGTGGTGGTTGCACTCGGGGCAGACCCGCAGCCGCTGTTCGACCACGCGACGGTACTGCAGGTTCGAGCAGCCGGGACACCGCATCCAGAGTCCGCCCGGCATCTCGCGCTTCTTGCGGAAGCGAATGCGCTTGAAGCCGTTCTTCCAGCCCATGGCACCCTCCTGTCGGCGCCGATCGTACCGCGCACCGGCCCTGCACCGCAACGCCGTCGCGTCCGATGACCATGGTATCCTGCGCCCGAACCCGAGTGAGGAGCGAGCCAACGACCATGCCGAGCACCGCGCCACCGATCGAACGTCTCACCACCGTCGCCGAGCAGCTTGCGCTGCCGGTGCGCTCGGTCGCCGCCACCGCGGCGCTGCTCACCGCCGGCGCCACCGTGCCGTTTCTCGCCCGCTACCGCAAGGAGGCGACCGGCGGGCTCGACGAGGTGCAGATCGCCGCGGTGCGCGACCGGCTCGAACAGCTCGCCGCGCTCGAGAGCCGGCGCAGCGCGATCCTCGAGGCGCTCTCGGAGCGCGGCCAGCTCGACGACGCGCTGCGCGCACGGATCGAGCGGGCCGGCAGCCTCGCGGAACTCGAGGACATCTATCTGCCGTACCGCCCGCGCCGGCGCACACGCGCGCAGAAGGCGCGCGAGCGCGGGCTCGAGCCACTCGCCGAACGCCTGCTCGAGCAGCGGCCGGACGACGACCCGATCGCGCTCGCCGGGCCGTTCGTCGATCCGCAGCGCGAGGTCGCCGATCCCGAGGCGGCGCTCTCCGGCGCGCGCGACATCATCGCCGAGCGCATCGCCGAGGACGCCGCGGTGCGCGCCGAGATGCGCGCGCTGTACGAGGCGCAGGCGGTGCTCGAGACGCAGCTCGTCGAGTCGGAACGCGACCGGCCCGAGGCGCAGACCTTCCGCGACTACTTCTCGTGGTCCGAGCCCGCCCGCACCGCCCCCTCGCACCGGATCCTCGCCGCGCGCCGCGGCGAGGACAAGGGCGTGCTGACGCTGCAGGTTCGCGTCGACCGGGACGAGGCGATCGGACGGCTCGTCGCGCGGTTCGTGCGGCCGGACGGCGGCGGGTGCGCCGAACAGGTGCGGCGCGCCTGCCGCTCGGCGTTCCGGCGCCTGCTCGCCCCCGCCATGGAGACCGAGATCCGGCTCGCCACCAAGGAGCGCGCCGACGCCGAGGCGATCGCGGTGTTCGCGGAGAACCTGCGCGAGCTGCTGCTCGCGCCGCCGCTCGGCGAGAAGCGCGTGCTCGCGATCGATCCGGGCTACCGCACCGGCTGCAAGGTGGTGTGCCTCGGCGCGCAGGGCCAACTGCTGCACGATACCGTCGTGCACCCGCACGGTTCGGCGCGCGGGCGCGAGCAGGCGGCCGCGGTGGTGCGCGCGCTGTGCGAGCGCTTCGAGATCGAGGCGATCGCGGTGGGCAACGGGACCGCGGGCCGCGAGACCGAGGCGTTCCTGCGCGGTCTCGGGCTGCCCGGCCGCATCCCGATCGTGCTCGTCAACGAGGCGGGCGCCTCGATCTACTCCGCCTCCGAGATCGCGCGCGAGGAGTTTCCCGACAAGGACGTCACGGTGCGCGGCGCGATCTCGATCGGCCGGCGTCTGCAGGACCCGCTCGCCGAACTCGTCAAGATCGAGCCGCGCTCGATCGGCGTCGGCCAGTACCAGCACGACGTCGACCAGCGCGCGCTCGCTCGCGCGCTCGACGACGTGGTGACCTGGTGCGTCAACCGCGTCGGGGTGGAACTCAACACCGCGAGCGTGCCGCTTCTGCGCTACGTGGCGGGGCTCAGCGAGCGGCTCGCGCGCGCAATCGTCGAGCACCGCGAGCGCTCGGGCCCCTTCCGCTCGCGCGCGCAGCTGCTCGAGGTGCGCGGGCTCGGGCCGAAGACCTTCGAGCAGTGCGCCGGGTTCCTGCGGATTCGCGGCGGGGCGCACCCGCTCGACGCCAGTGCGGTGCACCCCGAGCGCTACGCGCTCGTCGAGCGCATGGCGCGCGATGTGGGCTGCGCGGTCGAGGCGCTGCTCGAGCAGCCCGCGCTGCGCGCGCGCATACGCCTCGAGGCCTACGTGGACGACGAGGTGGGGCTGCCCACGCTGCGCGACATCCTGGCCGAACTCGAGCGGCCGGGCCGGGATCCGCGCGAGCGCTTCGAGCCGGTGCGCTTCGCCGAGGGGGTGCACACGCTCGAGGACCTGCGTCCCGGCATGCGGCTCGAGGGGGTGGTGACGAACGTCACCCACTTCGGCGCGTTCGTCGACGTGGGGGTGAAGCAGGACGGGCTCGTGCACGTGAGCCAGCTCGCCGACCGCTTCGTCGAGCGGCCCGCCGATGTCGTGAAGGTGGGGCAGCGGGTGCGGGTGACGGTGCTCGAGGTCGATCGGGAGCGGCGCCGGATCGGGCTGAGCATGCGCGCCGAGCCCGAGATCCCGGCCGCCGGGGGGGCGACAGCGAGCCGGGGCGGCGGCGCGGATCGGACGCGGACGCCGCGGCGGGGCGGCTCGCGCCGCGCCGGGGCCGCCGGGCGCGGGCGTGCGAAGAAGCCGGCCGCGCGCACGCGTCTGGGCGACCTGCTGCAGGGCTGGGGCAAGGGCGGCTGAGCCCTCTCCGGGGTTTCGAAGCAACCTTCATCCCGAACCGCCGCCGTCGCCGTCCATGGGTGACAGCAGCAGATCGAGGTGATGGGCACGACGCGGCCTCCTGCCAGGGTGCATGGCAAGGCAACGCGCGGAGACGTCGAGGGCGCAACGCACCGTTCGCTC
>RFJN01000258.1 GCA_003694875.1 Planctomycetota bacterium
CCGGATCCGGAGGCGAACCATCTCGTGATCACGTGGGAGGGGTTGACCAACGACGTGCAGATCGTGCCGACGGGCCAGCCGCACGAGCGCAAGCTGATCGAGCGCGTGTTTCACGTCGAGTTCTACCGCGGTGGCGACGAGTTCTACCCGCGCGACGAATGGTACGAGGAGGTGGGCCACCGCTGGGAGCAGCGCGAGACCGTGATCAAGACGGATCTCGAGTAGCGCGGACGGCGGTCGGTCGGGACGGCGGTGACCGGGAACGAACAGTCGAGCGAGGGCGACGGGTCGCGCGAGGCGTCGTATGCGCCGGAGGTGGAGGCGTTCGCGCGGGCGCTGTCGCGTGACGACCGGACGTTCCTGGTGTTGCGGGACGAGTTGTACGCGGGTCGCTGGGAGGACGTGGAGGCGGACCTGCGGGCGCGGCTCGACGGCAAGCCGTTCATCTTTCAGCTTGCGACGCGGATCGAGGAGGACCTCGAGCGCATCGAGCGGCTGCGGCGGTTCGAATCGGAGCATGGGGTGGATCTGCGTGCGGTGATCCGTGCGCTCGGACTGGAATGAGCCGCGCGATCGAACCGGGGCCGATCGCGCGGGGAGGAGGAAGGCGAATGGGAATCGCGAGCCATCGCGGGGCGGTCCTCGGGGGCGTGCTGTTGCTGGCCTTGGTGGCGACGGCGGGCGGGTGCCAGACGGTCTCGCGTGCGGGGGCGCAGCGCAGCGCGGCCCTCGAGCCGCTCAGGGGGCCGCAGGGCGAGCGCAAGCCGGGCGAGCGGCCGGTATTCCCCGACCGGGAGCTGGCGGCGCGCGGCTACGAGACGCTGTGGGACTTCTATCTCGGCGAGCCGATCACCGGGGCGTGGATTCTCGACCGGGGGCTGTATCTGTACACCGCGGACGCGCACCTGTGGGCGGTCGATCTGGCCGACGGGCGGGTGACGTGGAAGTGGGACGTGCCGGGCGGTCTGTCGTACGCCCCGGGTTCGTACACCTACCGCGAGGGCGGACTGAACCAGCCGCCGGAACTGGTGGTTGTGGCGAAGGACGTGTTGTGGGTGATCGACCGCAACGTGGGCGATCCCATGTGGTCGCTTCGCCTGCCGTTTGCAGCGTCGTGTCCCCCTGTGGTGAGCGAGTCGCACATCTACGTCGGTTCGTGGGACGGCCGGATCTACGCGATCTCGAAGGAGGACCGGCGGGTGACGTGGTCGTACCGGACCGGCGGTGCGATCACGGCGCGTCCGGCGGTGGCCGAGCGCACCCGCGAGGCGCTGCTGGTGGGCTCGGAGGACGGTGTGGTCTACGGTCTGAGTCTGTACGCGGACGAGCGCAAGTGGTCGGTGCCGACGCTCGGTGCGATCACGGCGGGGCTGCTCAACCACAAGACGTATTGCTACGTGGCATCGCGGGACATGAACCTCTACCGGATCCGGATCGAGGATGGTCTGGTGGACTGGCGGTATGCGGCGGGGGCGGTGCTGACGCAGTCGCCGGTTGCGTTCGGCCGCAAGACGGTGTTGCAGGTCACGGGGGACCACGATCTGCTCTCGCTCGATCCCACCCCGGCCGCGCGCCGCAAGCCGTTGCGCTGGTCGGCGCCCGACGTGTCGCGGTTCATCGCCAAGACGCGCTCGGGGGTGCTGGCCGAGGCGACCGACGGGACGCTCGTGCTGCTGGCCGATGACACCGGTGAGCGGCGCTGGGACAGCGGCCTGCAGACGGGTGCGGATGTGACGGCCGTCAACCCGTACAGCCCCAAGAGTCGGGTGAAGGACGAGGCGCGCATCGGCTCGACGGTGGTGCTGGGCTATCGCGACGGCTGGGTGGTGGCGCTGCGCGAGAAGCGGGCGGCGTACTGATGCGGGCCGGGCGAGGGGAGCGCGGGTTGCGGCTCGTGCTCGTGGTGCTGGCGGCGGCGTCGCTGTGGGGTTGTGCCGGCGGGCCCGAGCCGGTGGAGCTGGAGGTGGAGCCGAGCGGCTACTACGTGCGCGGCTACTATCTCGGCTCGCACCGGAACGTGAAGGCGTTCGTGACGCGTCTGAAGTATGTCTCGGGCATGCGTGGCTCGGTGTTCGTCGACCTCGCGGTGCTGAACGAGCAGCGGCTGCCGATTCGGCTGGAGCTGGGCTACAGTCGGCTGAAGGTGGCCGAGCGCGAGATCGTGGCGGAGGACGCGCCGGCCGAGCGGGTGGGGCCGGGCGAGCTGCACCGGGCGCGGTTGCGGTTTCGCACCTTCCTGAAGCGGTCGCAGATGCGGCCCGGCATGGCGATGACGCTCGAGCTCAACGGAATCACGGGCGGCGACGGCGAGAGGATCCGCTTCCGGGTGCCGTTGCGGGTGAAGCCGCCCGGGCCGGAGCCGGCCGATCCCGGCGACTACGAGGCCGAGGGCTGGCACGAGGCGGACTGACACAGGCGGCCGCTCGGGGCGTGACGCGTGCCGATGGACGAGGCGTCGCGATTCCCGGTGCGGGGAGCGGCTGTCGGCGGGCCGTTTCGTGAG
>RFJN01000025.1 GCA_003694875.1 Planctomycetota bacterium
CGATCCGAGCCAGCCGGCGCAGGTCTGGCCGCCGAACAACGCGGCGGGGCCGTGGCCGAAGATCCGCTACGAGATCACGCTGCGGCCGGCGAACTTCCCCGTGCCGGGCGGCATGCTCTCGGCGGTCGACACCCCGGTGCTGCAGGAGGTGGGCCTGTCGTGGTACCTGCCGACGCCGGAGGTGCTGTTGCGCGAGCGGATCGTCGACTAGGGCCGACGCCGACGTGGCGGGGCCAAGCGGCGCGCGGGCTCGCAGCGCAGCGGCGCTCCACGTAGCATGGCACGCCGGAGCAACCGTTGTCGAGACGAGGTGGAGTGGGCATGACGAGATCGAGGGGACGGCTGGCGGCACTCGTGGGCCTGGGCTTCGTGGCGCTGCTCGCGGCGGTGATGCCGGCGCGGGCGCAGGAGGCGAAGCCACGGCTCGACGGCTTCATGCGGCTGCGGGCCGACGGCACGCTCGAGCCGGTGGACAAGAGCTGGGACGTGCTGCCGGGAGCGGTGGTGTGGGTCGGGGGGACGAACTTCACCGACGAGGTGCAGAACGTCAAGGTGAGCGTCGACGACAAGCCCGCGCTCGTGCTCGCGGCGCAGGTCGACCGGATCCAGTTCCTGGTGCCGCCGGACACGAAGGCGGGCAAGCACACCGTGCAGGTGGAGGTGGACGGTCGGCGTTCGAACACCCTGTCGCTCAAGGTGGTCGAGCCCACCCCGGAGAACATCGAGCGGATCGGCAAGCGCGACGCCGCCGAGTTCGAGGATCCGGGCCGCAGCGAGATCGAGAAGAAGATCGAGCTGATCACGCTCAGTGTGCCGCAGGCGATCAGCGAACGCGGCATGACGGTGATCCGGTTCAGCGGCAAGGCGCAGCTTCCCGAGGGGTGTGTGATCGCGCTCGACCTCAAGCTCGACGGCGAGCCGGTGGGCAACGCCGAGGCGGAGGTGATCGCGCCCTACAACCGCAGCAGCGACAACTTCCAGGGCCAGTTCGGCCCCTTCCGCAAGCGCATGTTCAGCGGCAACTATTCGGTGGAGGCGTATTTTCGGCTCGCCGACCAGCCGGCCAAGGTGCGCTACCGCTTCCGCAAGGAACTCGGCAAGCGCGAGCTGGCCAAGCTCAGCTCCGGGTACGCGCGCAACTACGTCTACGTGGGCAACCGCACCCAGGAGGAGCTCGAGAAGCAGGAGCTGCGCAAGCACTTCCGACGCACGACGGACAAGATCCTCGGGCTTCTCGACGAGCTCGAGACGCAGTTCAGCCTCGCGGGCCGGGCCGATCCGCGCTGGCACAAGAGCGGGGAGGGAGTGGACGAGGCCGCGTGGGAGGCGTGGCTCAAGAAGCGCTCGCTCAAGGGCATGTCGGCGAGCGAACAGCGCGAGTGGCTCGAGCGGCTGCGCACCGAGCAGGGACCGCTCACGCCCGAGGGCGACTTCGACGAGGCGGCGTGGCGCGAGTGGCTCGACCGGAGCTGGCGCGAGGAGGTGCTCGCGCTCTACCGGCAGCACCGGGCGTACGTCGAGAAGTGGCAGACGGTGCGCTTCAACGACGCCATGCTCGAGATGGAGTCGCTGTTCGGCGCGCTGATCAAGCTCTCGCAGAACCGCTCGCGCTACATCTACGAGCACCAGGGGCTTGCTGTGGACGCCAACGACGCCCGCCCGCCCGGGGCGGACGAGCTGCGGCTCGGGGTGAGTCTGGCATCGCCGATCGGCATTCGGCGCACGGTGAAGCGTATCCTGACCGAGATCGGGCTCGAGTGAGCGGTCTGCCGGCGCGGCTCGCGTGGCGGCTCAGCCTGGCACGAGCACGCGCAGCCGCTCGGGGATCAGGCCGCGTGCGGCGAAGTTGGCGAGACGCGCCTGCAGCGTGGGGTTGACCTCCTGCCCCTTGGCGACGAGCACCGCTCCGGTGATCGCACGCACGTCCTCGGCGAGCGCCATGCCGGGGGCGAGCTGTGCCGGCGGCAGCAGCTCGATCCGGAAGGAGGTGGTGCTGCCGGTGACGGCGGCGAGGTCGTCGAGCACCGACGGATCGCACTCGCCCGCTCGTCCGCGCAGCACGGCGAGCGCCTCGTCCGGCTCCATGCCGCGGCCGACGAGGGCGTCGTACTCGAGCACCGCCTTGAGGATGCGCGCGCCGAGCGGGATCTCCTCGCCGCGGGGCTGGCCCGGCTCCGCGTTGCGACCGTCGTAGCGCAGCCGCTGCAGGCCCACGATCTCCGCGACCGGTTCGAGCCTGGGAATGTGCGAGAGCAGATCGCGCGCGAGCTGCGGGTGCTCCTCGAGCATGCGCGCCTCTTCGGGGGTGAGCGGGTCGCCGTCGTGTGCGCGCTGCAGGGTCGCCTCGGGGATCGCCACGCAGCCGAGCATGGACAGCATCGCGGCGAGTTCGAGCTGCCAGCGGCGGCCGATCTTGCGTCGCTCGGCGATCTTGCGCACGAGCCTGCGGAGCCGCGAGGCGCGACCGAACGCGGTGGGGTTGGTGAGCGCGAGGACGTCGGTGAGGACCTTGATCGAGCCGCGCAGCGTCTTCTCGAGCAGCTCGCGCTCGGCGGCCTCGAGCCGGTACTGGCGCAACGCGGCGCCGAGCGCCGCGGTCAGGGTCTCGGTGTCGCACGGCTTGGTCAGGAATCGGAAGATCGCGCCGCGGTTGATCGCCTCGGTGGCCGTCTGCTGGTCGGCGTTGCCGGTGAGCATGATGCGTATGCTCGAGGGGGTCAGCTTCTGCGCCAGGGTGAGAAACTCGATGCCGTTCATGCGCGGCATGCGCATGTCGCTCACGATCACGGCAAAGGGGCCGCGTTCTCGGATCGCCGCCAGGCCCTCCTCGGGACCGAGCGCGGTCTCGATCTCGAAGCTTCGGCGCAACTGGCGGCGCAGGGCGGTGAGCAGTCGCGGTTCGTCGTCGACGAGCAGAACCCGTTCCCCGCCCGCTGCTGTCTTGTGCACCATGGCGTCAGTTCCCCTGCCCTTGCTGCGCGCCGCGTGCGGTTGCACCGCTGGCCGCCGCCGGCGCCATCGCCGTGCGTACCTCTTCGGCCAATCCGACCGCTTCCAGATGGGACCACTCGGATGCGGTCACCAGGCCCCGCGGCGTGGCGGCCGGTTCGGTCTCGAGGTGCGACAGGATGTTGGCGGCGTGGACGCAGACCGCCGCTTCGAAGTGCTCGCCGTCGGCGAGCGGCTGCGGGTGGTGGTGGTGGCTGACCACGTCGACGATCGAGTCGGGAAGGCTCCACAGCGCGAGCAGGCAGCCGCCGATCTCGGCGTGGTCGGCGCCGAGAAGACGCCGCTCCGCCTCGTCGAGCCGACAGCTCTCGGTGCGCGCGAGCGCGAGCACCTCGGCGTATCGCGGTCCGAGGCCCACCGCGAACGCGAGCTTGCCGGTATCGTGCAGCAGGCCGCCGAGGAAGGCCTGCTGCACCACGGCTTCGGGTGCGGCGCGCGCCACCGCGAGACGCTTCGCTCGGTTGGCGACGTCGATCGCGTGCTCCCAGGCCGACTCGAAGTCGATCGCGTCGACCGGCAGTTCCCGGTAGTTGGCGAGCACCTTCGTCGAGACCGCGAGCGAGCGCACGACGTCGAAGCCGAGCAGCGTCACCGCCCGCCGCAGATCCGTCACCTCCTGGCGCAGTCCGAACAGCGCCGAGTTGACGAGTCGCAGCACCCGCGCGACAAGGGCCGGATCGCGACACAGCTTGTCGCAGACGACGTCGACATCGGTGTCGGGCGCCTCGAGGGCGGCCACGAGGTCGGTGAAGTGGGCGGGCGGGCTCGGCAGCGAGTCGATCGAGCCGAGAAGTCCCGCGAGCCGCGGTGACTGCAGCCGCTCCCGCAGCCGGTGGGCGCGTTCGATCGTCTTCCGGACGGTCTCGGTGTCGCACGGCTTGGCGAGAAACTGATGCACGGTGCCGAGCGCGCCGAGGATATGCTCCCGTTCGGTCTCGCCGGACAGGATGATGCGCGTCGTCTCGGGCCGTCGTTTCTTGATCTCCTCGAGCAGCCGCGCCCCGGTGAGCTTCGGCATCTTCATGTCGGCGACGATGACGTCGAACGGCTCGGCGATCACCCGCTTGAGCGCCTCGACGGGCGAATCGACGAAGGTCATGTCCCAGCGATGGCGCAGTGGCCGCAGCATGCGCCGCAGCCCCGAGAGCACCCGCGGCTCGTCGTCGACGAAGAGAATGCGGTAGCGGGGTGGTGTTCCGACAGCCATCTCGATGGACCTCCGCGCGTTGTGCCCCCCCACACCGGCGGAAGTCCGGAGAAGTCAGGATCTCCGGCGCTGCCGATCCCCGTACTACGGTTCGGATGGGGGAATCGCCCATTGAGGGTTGTTTTTTGTGGTTGGGGTGACGTTCGGGTGCGGTCTCTCTCGCCGCAGGGCGTGGGGGGGACGTCATGGCACCGCCGGCGGTGGCGGGCGGTGCCATGGCTGCTCGTTCTCGTGGCTGGCGCGGGCGGGGATCAACCCCGCCCCTACGGGTGGTTGGGGCCAGAGATCGAGGACGGTGCAGGCGGGGTCGTCACGGTGGCGGGGGGGCGCGGTCGGGTGTTCGGCGCGGTGCGGGCTGCGGCAGGGGCGCGCGGCCGCGACGCGGCGAGAGCGCCGTGCGATGGCGGTCGTGCCGGAGCGCCAGGGTTCTCGTGGATCCGGCGTGTCGGTCGGCTGCGTGTCGGACGGTCGGGCCCGGCGCGACCCCCAAAGCGAAGGCGCGTCCCCGAGGGGACGCGCCTTCGTGGATGGCCGGCGTTGCCTGGCTGCGGCCGCGGCCGCGCTCAGTTGACCGGGATGTAGTTGCCGCCGGTGCGCTGCGCGATGCTGCGCAGGAAGTTCTCGAACTGTCCGTAGGCGCCGATCCCGAAGCAGTGGATGATCGCCCCCTGGGTGTTGGCGCCGAGGATCATGTTGAGGTGTCCGGAGAAGCCGCTTGCGCCGCAGTTGGGGGCGCCGTCGGACAGCAGCGCCACCGTCTTGTTGTCCTTGTCGCCGAGGGCGAGGGCGACCGCGGGGCCGGTGCCCGTCGCACCGCCGGCGCGCAGCGCGCGAACCCACGCACTCGCAGCGCTCTTGTTCTGCGGGGTGGCCTCCTGCCGCGACGAGCGCCAGCGCGTGGTCTGGCACTGGTAGGCGACGATGTTGAACTTGAAGTCCTCGGTCAGCGCGGCGATCGAACGCTGCAGCTCGACCTTGGCGCGATCGAGCCGCGTTCCGGTTGTCGTGTTACCGTCGAGGCCGGTGTAGGTGTGGGTACCCCAGTCCATGGAGCCCGAGATGTCGATCACGTAGTAGATGCTGTCGCCCTGCGCGGGCACGTCCTCGTCATACAGCGGAATGTCGCCGTCCTCGGAGAAGTCGTCGTCCTCGTCCTCGCGCACCGAGGTGTCGGGCTTGCTGAGCGGCAGATCGATCTCGACGCCGTGATCGGGCGTCTTGGGCGTGGTGACCGGTCCGCCGGTTCCACTGCCCGCCCCGCTACCGCTGCCGCTGCCGGTCTGCTGCGCGAGCGCGCCGTCTCCGAGTCCGAATGCGAGTGCGATGGCAACGATCCACACCCACCGGGTCCGTAGCCGCGTCTGCATGTCCCTGACCTCCTTCGTGATCGAGCGGTCGTCCGCCTGCGTCTCGGACGCCTCCGGCGCCCCGTCATCCAGCACGACGCTGCAGCCGCTTCCGGTCTTGCGCGCTTTTTTGCCCCCGCGTCAGCGAGCGCCGGCCTCCTCCCGCTCGGCGCCGGCGGGCCGCTTGCGCACCTTGGCCTCGATCCCCGAGGACGGGCTCGCCTTGTCTCCGCCCTTGTCGAGCCGGCCGCCCGTGGAGCCGGGCGCGCTCACCCGGGGACGGATCTCGCCGCTTCCCTCGCCCACCCCGAGCGACTCCGCGCTCGCCTGTACCGGAAGCCTGCGCAGTTCCTCGATCTTGCGCTCGAACTCGCGCTCCTGCGCGAGGATCCCCTCGTAGATCTGCGGGAAGCGCTCCCGCTGCTCGCGCCACTTCTCGGCGAAGTTGCGCACGTACTCGAGGTCCTTCTTGATGCGTTCGATGCGCTTGAAGATGTCGGCGACCGTGAGCATGCGCGTGCCTTCCTCTCAGAAATCTCGAACCGCATGAACCTTATCCGCTGTGCGGGGAGCGTCAAGCGGCGGCCGCCGGGCACGGCTCAGCGCACCGGTTCGCTGGCCTCGGGCCGGCTCGCGAGATAGGCGCTGTCGAGGGCGGCGCGCCCGATCTCGACCGCCCCCTCGCGCAGCGCCGCGATCCCGGCGCGATATCGCTGCCGGTCGAGCGCCGGGGGCGCGAGGGCGAGTGCACGTTCGAACGCGGCGATCGCACCGCTCGGATCTCCGCTCTCGAGCCGGGCGATCCCTCGCTTGTGCCACAGGGGGAAACTCGGGCGCAGCTCGCAGGCGCGCCGGTAGATCGCGAGCGCGCGCCTCGGCTCGCCGCGTTCGAACAGCAGCGCATCGGCCTTCTGCTCGAGCGCGGCGGCGCGCTGCTCGATCGCAGGTGAGCGCTCGCCGGTGCGCAGTCGTTGCAGCGCGGCGGCCGCCGCGAGCGCGAGCACCGAGAGCACCGCGGCGATCAGGCGTGCGCGCCGGCTGCTCGGCACGCGGAAGGCGGCGAGCCGTCGCATGGACGCTACGCCTCCGACTCGCCGCGGATCTTGCGCAGCGCGCGCCGCGCCCGCTTGCGCACCCACGCTCCCTCGTTGGCGTCGAGCGCGAGCCGTTCGAGTTCGGCGAGCGCGCGACGAATCTGTTCGGCGCTCGGGCCGGGCGCGTCGGGCGGCGGCAGCGGGCGGCCGGGGGCGGCGGCGCCGGCAAGATCCCGCCCGAGCCGGTGGGCGGCCTTGAGCCGTGCCGCGCGGTTCTTGCTGCGCAACGCCTGCAGTCGCCGGTCCACCTGGCGGGCGAGTTCCTCGAGCGCCTCGCGCTCCGGCGTCGACGCCGGGCCGTCGGCCCGCCCGTCGGTCGGCGCGTCGTCGCGAGCTGGCGCCGGCGCTGCCGGCTCGTTCTCGTCGTTGGGCTGCATGCTGCGTCGGTCTCCCACCGGGTTGTGGGGGCGCGCCTTGTCACCGGCCCCCGGAGCGTGCGAGGATAGCACACCGTCGCAATCCGGCGTCGAGAGGCGGGAGGCTGGACATGGTTCGAGCACGGGTGCGGAGCACGAGCGGGCGGAGCGCGAGGACGCGCCGGGTCGCGGGCTGTCTCGGACTGTTGCTTGCCGGGCTGCTCGTCGGCTGTCCCTCGCCCGGTGCGCGCCGTCCGCCGCCCGAGCGCCCCTACGGCCACACGATCAGCACCGACGAGCGCGACGCGCATCGCGACACCGGCGAGCCGACGCGGCAGGTGATCGGCGCCGAGTAGGGGCGGGCGCCCGGTGGGTTGCTAGCGTCCGCGGGCGGCGGCGCGCACACGC
>RFJN01000259.1 GCA_003694875.1 Planctomycetota bacterium
CCCGATAGCGCGCGAGCAGCCGGCGCACGCTCCGGGATGACAGGCGTTTGCCGTCCCGGTTGAGAAACAGCGCCCGGATCGTCGGGTCGATGCCCACCCGGCGGCGCTCCGTGGCGAGATAGCCGCGCAGCGCCGCCACCGCGATCGAGCCCACCGGCACGAGCCGCTCGCGGCCCCCCTTGCCGCGCACCCGACACAGCCCCACCGCGAGATCGAGGTCGTCGACGTCGAGCCCGGTGAGTTCCGAGACGCGCATGCCCGTGGAGTACAGCAGTTCGAGGATGGCGCGATCGCGCTGCGGAAACGGATCCTCCGGGCCGGGCGCGGCGAGCAGCCGCCCCACCTCCTCCTCCCGCAGACACCGCGGCAGCCGGCGCGGCTGCTTCGGGGTACGGATCAGCGCCGCAGGACTCGCCTCGAGCAGCTCCCGGTCGACGAGGAAACGGAAGAAGGAACGCACCGCAGCGAGCTTGCGGGCGATCGTCGCCCGCGAGGCGCCGCTCTCGTGCAGCCGCGCGAGAAAGCCGCGGATCGCGAGGTTGTCGATCTGCGAGATCGGGAGATCGCCGGTGTGCTCGAGCAGATCGAGCAGATCGCGGCTGTAGCCGCGCAGGGTGTGGGGCGACAGACCGCGCTCGTTGCGCAGGTGCTCGAGAAACGCCTCGATCTGTACCGACAGCGCGGGCGCGCCGGCCGCCGCCGGGCGCGCGCCGGACGAGGGCGAGACGGCGTGTCGGGAGCGGGGGGGCTCGCGGCGCTCGAGAGGGCGGATCATGGAGGTTCCTCGTGGGTTCGCTTCGGGTTGTGGCGGCCGCTCGGGCGGGCCGCTTCCCTACCGTCGTCATCGGAGCGCGCGACACCGATCTTGAGCCGCCGGCGGCAGCGGGCTTGTCCCGCGCGGGCGCGCGGATAGACTTCGGCGCACGCGCGGCGCGACGGCGGGGATCGCAGCCATGTCCGAAGCACCGTATACCGTCTGCGTCCGCTCGCCCACCCGCCTCGAGGCGCGCGCACTCGATCCCGATCCGCCGCTTGTCGCCCTGCGTCCCGCTCTCGAGCGCTTGCCGCGGCTCGTGTGGCTCGAGAGTGCGGAGCGCACCGGTGGAGCCGGGCGCTGGAGCCTGCTCGGGCTGCGCTACGGGCCGGTGGTGCGCGCCACGATCGAGGGCGGCGATGACGGGCTCGCGCGCATCGAGTGCGCGCTCGCCGCGCTGCGCGAGGGGCTGTCTCCCGAGGCCTGGCGTGCGCAGCGCGAGGCGCTCGGGCTGCCGTTCGCCGGGGGCGCGGTGGGCTGGATCGGCTACGGTCACGGCCGACGGTTCGAGCGGGTGCGCGGGGCGCGCCCCGCACCCGGACGCACCGGGCTGTGGTTCTCGGTGCTGTCGCACCTCGTGCTCGAGGATCGGCTCGCCGCTCGGCGCTGGCTCGTCGGCACGCGCCGCGGCTTCGCGGCGGCCTTCGAGCAATGGCGCCGCCTTTGCGCGCTGGCGCGCCCCGGACCCGCTGCCCCGCACGGCGCGTCCCCCCGCGCGGTGGCGGCGAGTTTCGATCGAGCGGGCTACGAGCGGGCGGTCGAGCGGGCGATCGCCTGGATTCGCGCCGGCGACATCTTCGAGGCCAACCTCTCGCAGCAGGTCGTCGCCCACGGCCACGACGCGCCGCTCGCGGTGTGGTCGCGGCTGCTCGAGGCTGCGCCCGCCCCCATGATGGCGCTCGTGCGCACCGGCGGCCACACGGTGCTGTCGGCCTCGCCGGAACGCTTCGTCCGGGTCGTGGGGCGGCGGTGCGAGAGCTGGCCGATCAAGGGCACACGAGCCCGCTCGGCCGATCCTGTCCGCGACGCGCAGGCGGCCGAGACGCTGCGTCGCAGCAGCAAGGACCGCGCGGAACTCGCCATGATCGTCGATCTGGTGCGCAACGACCTCGGGCGCGTCGCCGAGCCCGGCTCGGTACGGGTGCGCGACGAGGCCGCGCTCGTGTCCTTCTCCACCGTGCACCACCTCGTGGGCCGTGTCGAGGCGCGGCTCGCCCCCGGTCGGTCCGGGTTCGACCTCCTGCGCGCAGCGTTCCCCGCCGGCTCGATCACCGGAGCGCCCAAGCCGCGCGCCATGGAGATCATCGAGGCGCTCGAGCCGGTGGATCGCGGTGTCTACACCGGTGCGATCGGCTGGATCGGGGCCGATGGCGATCTCGACACGAACGTGGCGATCCGCACGATCGAACTCGAGGGGGGGCGTGCGCGCTTCGGGATCGGGGGGGCGGTGACCGCCGAGAGCGATCCGCGAGCGGAATACGACGAGACCCTCGCCAAGGGGGCGGCGCTCGCGCGTGCGCTCGGCTTCGAGATCGAGCGGATCACGACGCGACGGGAGCGACGGGCGCCATGAGCGGCGGGGCGGGCGCTGCGAGCCCCTGGCTGTGGTGGGAGGGGGAGCTGCAGCCGCTCGAGGCCACGCAGCGGCAGCGCTGCCGCGCGCTCGAGGCGGCGGGCCGCGGGGTGTTCGAGACGCTGCGCGTCGAAGCGGGGCGTGCGCTGCGGTTCGAACGCCACCGCGCGCGGCTGTTCCGGTC
>RFJN01000026.1 GCA_003694875.1 Planctomycetota bacterium
GCCGCCGCACGCTCCATGACCGGCTCCCAGTCGGGCGTGGTCGTGTCGGCCACGAGCACCTCGCCGTCCTGCAGCCGGGAGAGTTCGGACAGCCCGCCGATGATCCGCGCTCGGCCCTGCGCCACCGACGTCCCGACCGCGCGCCCGGTGCACAACACCTCGCCGTCGCCACGCTTGTGCCAGGTCTCGAGAACGGTCGCGTCACGCTGCGAGACCACCGTCTCGGGACGCGCCTGCACGATGTACAGAAGGCCGTCCTCTCGGTCCTTCGCCCATTCGATGTCCATGGGCTGCCAGTGCCCGGCCCTCTCGCTGTAGTGGCGCTCGATCTCGAGCGCGTACGCGGCGAGTTGCAGCACATCCTCGTCCGGGATACAGAACCGCTCGCGCTCCTCGGGCGAGGTCGGCACGTTCCGGGTCGTGGCGCCCACCCGCCCCTGGCGCAGCACCATCTTGATCTTCTTGGCCCCGAGCCGCCGGCCGAGCACCGCCCGGAATCCCTTCTCGAACGTGGGCTTGTGGACGTAGAACTCGTCCGGATCGACCGCCCCCTGCACCACGTTCTCCCCGAGACCATAGGCGCCCGTGACGAAGACGACGTCGGGGAATCCACTCTCGGTGTCGACCGTGAACATCACGCCCGAGGCGGCGAGATCGGAGCGCACCATCTTCTGCACGCCGATCGACAGCGCGACCTTGAAGTGGTCGAAACCCTTGTCGATCCGGTAGTGGATCGCGCGATCGGTGAACAGGCTCGCGAAACAGCGCCCGCACGCCTCGATCAGCGCCTGCTCCCCGTGCACGTTCAGAAACGTCTCCTGCTGGCCGGCGAAGCTCGCACCGGGAAGATCCTCCGCGGTGGCCGAACTGCGCACCGCAACCCCCACCTCGCGGCCATAGCGCTGCCGCAACTGCGCGTACGCCTCGAGGATCTCGGCACGCAGGTCGTCCGGAAACGGCGCGTTGTGCACGATCTCCCGCGCACGTGCCCCACGCCGCGCAAGGTCCTCCACGTCCGCCGCATCGAGTCCGTCGAGCGCCTCGTGCAGCGCCGCCCACGCCCCCGCCCGGTCGAGCACGTGGCGGTACGCCTCGGCGGTGATCGCGAAACCGTCCGGTACCCGGACACCCCGCGCCGAGAGCGAACGCACCATCTCGCCGAGCGAGGCGTTCTTGCCCCCCACGAGCGGTACGTCCTCGATGCCGAGTTCGGAGAACCACCGGACGAAACGCGCCATGAGAGGCCCCTCCTGCGGTGGTTGGTGGGCAACCGCAGGGGCGATCGTAGCGCAATGCGACGGCGACTCCAAGTCGGGTCAGAGCGATCGGGTCAGAGCGCCTACCGCACGGACGACGGGATCGTGACCCGAGCGGCACGACGGCCTTAGCCGTCCCGACGCGCGGCCTCGAGTGCGTGGCGAATCGTCTCGAGCAGCACCGGCATGCGGCTCGGCTTGGGCACGAAGTTGCGCCCGGGCACGAGTTCGATCTCTCCGGCCCGCGCCGACTCGCCGTAGCCGCTCGTGAAGACGATTGCGAGATCCGGACGCTCGCGCCGCAGCGCCTCGGCGAGTTCGACGCCGCTCATGCCGCCCGCCATGACGAGGTCGGTCATCACGAGATCGATCGCACCGCCGCGCTCTCGCCAGATCCGCAGCGCGTCCGGACCGCTCTCCGCGGTGAGCACCGTGTAGCCGCGACGCTCGAGCATGGTCGCCACGAGGCGCCGCACCGCCTCCTCGTCTTCGACGAGAAGGATGCGTTCACCCGAACCTCGCGGCGCCGGACGGCGCTCCGCGACCGGACTTCCCGAGGACGACACCCCGTCCGCGGACGGGAAGTACACCCGGAAGAGGGTTCCTTGTCCCGGTCGACTCTCCACCTCGATCCCTCCTCCGTGCTGCCTGACGATGCCGTAGACCGTCGACAACCCGAGCCCCGTCCCCTTGCCGACCTCCTTGGTCGTGAAGAACGGCTCGAAGATCCGCTCGAGCACCTCGGGCGGCATCCCGGATCCGGTATCGCGCACCCACAGACGACCATGGACGCCGGCGCGCACCTCGATCTCCCGCGCGTCGGCCTCCTCGAGTTCCACGCGCTCGCACCCGATCTCCACCTCGCCCCCGTCCGGCAGGGCGTCGCGCGCGTTCACGACAAGGTTCATGACCACCTGCTCGACCATGCTCGGGTCGGCGTGGATCACCACGTCCTGCTCGGGCAACGAGAGGCGAAGCTCGATGTCCTCCCCCACGATGCGGGTGAGCATCCGCGCAAGCCGGGTGACGACGTCGCCCAGCGAGACACGTCTCGGTCGCATCGCCTGCTGGCGGCCGAACAGCAGCAGTTGACGCACCAGGTCGCTCGCACGATCGACCGCCCGGCGAATCTCCTCGAGAAGCTGTGGCGGGCCGCCTTCGTCCGGGATCGATTCCAGGAGCAGCGACGAGCAGCCCTGGATCACGGTCAGAACGTTGTTGAAATCGTGCGCGATCCCGCCCGCGAGACGGCCGATCGCCTCCATCTTCTGGGCCCGACGCAGCTGCGCCTCGAGCCGTCGGCGCTCGGTGTCATCGCGTGCGTTGCACAGCAGCGATACCTCGCGCTCACTTGCAGCCTCGCTGTAGCGCCGCAGCCGCGCCGAGAGAAACCGCCACGCGCCCTTCGCGTCACGAAACCGGAACGAGACGTCCACGGGCTGCTCGACCGCCTCCAGCGCGGTGTGCACCGCAGCCCGAAGGGGCTCGTGGTCCTCGGGGTGCACGTACTCCCACAACGATCGGCCTGCAAGATCGACCGGCGACAGTCCCAGAATGCGTTCGGAGGACGGGCTCTGGTACACGATCCTCCCCCGCGGACAGAACACCGTGATCAGGTCCGAGGCGTTCTCGATCAACCGCCGGAACCGCTCCTCGCTCGCGCGCAGCTTCTCGAGCGCCTCCCGCCGCTCCGTCACGTCGCGGAAGATCCCGCGCGTCCAGACGAGCCGCCCAGCCTCCCGGCTGGCGCTCACGTTGCCCTCGAGCCAGACCCGTCGTCCGTCGCGTGCCACGAAGACCGTCTCGGCGAGGGTCTGCTGCAGTTCTCCGTTGCACAGACGTTCGAAGATCCGGCCGCACGAGTTGCGGTGTTCGGGCGCGATCACGTCGAAGACCGACAGCCTCGCGATCTCGTGTTCCTCGTATCCGAGCGTCTCTCGCCAGGCCCGGTTGACAAAGAGAAAGCGCCCGCGCTCGTCGACGCTCTGGATCAGGTCCGAGGTGCTCTCGAACAGGTCGTGGAGCAACTCGGCGTGCTCGCGAATCTCCGCCTGCCTTTGATCCCGCTCGATCGCCAGGGCGCACAGCCGTGCCCAGTGCTCGAGCTCCTGCTGCTCGGTGCGGCCGGGACGGCGAACGGTGGTGTGCGACGAGGCGAGGATACCGACGACCGCGCCCGTCTCGTCCCGTATGGGAAACGACCAGCAGGAGCGGACCCCAAGAGCCAGCGCCAGCGGGCGCAGCTTCTCCCAGGACGCGCGGGTACACACGTCGGTGGCGAACACCGGCTGCCCCGACAGCGCGGCCGCAGCACACGAGCCCAGCCCCGGCGCCGGCCGAAGACCGTCGAGCGCCTGACGCGCCGTCTCCGGAAGCGACGGAGCGGCCGCCACGCGGAACACCCCACCGCGCAGCAGCAGCACCGTCGCGAAGCTGTCGGGGTGGATCGCCTCGTACGCCCGACAGAACTCCTCGAGCCAGCGCTCGAGCCGCTCGCCCGCGGCCAGCCGCGCCACGAGCCGGCGTTCGATCGCGCCCCGGTCCGCCTCGGCAGCGGCCGGCGAGGCAGGGGGCCTGGCCTCGCCGTCGGTTCGGGCCGCACGCCACGTGGTTGGAGCGCTACCGCCCTTCCCTGCATCGGAGGCCGGCCGCCCGCCTCGCCCCACTCGTTCCGCTCGATCCACTCTCGCCTCGCTCGCGCCGCCCAACCGTTTCCGAGCGATCCATAAATACGTCAGAGCGAGCGGAGTGCGCCAGAGGGGAAAGGTGCGGTGAAGACGCACAGGGAAAAGGTGGCGGTGGACACCCCAAGAATCCCGACTTCGCCGTGGCGAGCCACAGACGCGTGGCTCCGGCAACGATCCCGGTTGCCCGCAACGTCACGGTGACAAGGTCAAGACGGTTGCGCGACGAGACGCCGACGGCGGGCAAGCGCGAACACGCGCCGCCGCGCGCCCCTCGGCTCCGTTCGGTGCGCTCACGAGCGCCGCATCACGACGCCAGCCGGCCCTTGCCCGGAAACCACCTCGCCAGGCGACGCCAGGCCATCAGAAATACGTTTCCCAGCGAGAGCGCTCGTAGCGGGCGGCGAAGAAGATCGCGGCGAGGAACGCGAGTGCCGTCACGGCCAGCGGACCATAAAAGAGCGCGGGCTCGTTGGCGTTGTTGCCGGTATGGGTGAGAACCAGCCACGCGAGGTAGGAGGCGATCGCGACCAGCACCGAGGCGATCGCCGCCTTGAGGCTACGCCGCTCCATGCCCTTGTAGAGCCGGATCTGGTGCAGGATGTCGTCGCTCGGCCGCTGGGCGCGGTGCTCACAGACCGGACAGGTGATCGCGTCGGCGGCACGGGCCGCGTCGGCGTCGGCGTTCCAGTCCTCGAGGCACTCGCGGCAGATCAGATCCACCCGCAGCCCCGTGCCCGCGGCCAGGATCCCGACCCGCGCCTGCTTGTGCTTGCCGCTGCGGCGGCTGCTCGCGCGCGCGCTCTTGCCACTCGTCCGCTTCTGCTTGGCGCTGACCGACTTCTTGCGCGCGCTCACCGCGGCCTTCTTGCCCGAGGTGCGCTTGCCCTTGCCCGAGACGCGCTTTCCCTTGCCGCTCTTTCTGGCCATAGCCTGCTCCCGTCCCCGCGCGATCCGGCCAGCCCCTGCGCCGACCGTTCGCTTCGCGGCGCCAGGCTCTGTCCAGAAACGCCCCCTGCTGCGATCTCCGCCTGATCACCGACTTGCAGCGTCGCGAGAACCGAAGTCGTCCTCGACGTACTTCCGTACGCCTCCGGCGTCTTCGAACCTCGCTCCTCGCC
>RFJN01000260.1 GCA_003694875.1 Planctomycetota bacterium
CGCGCGCGAGCTGGCGCGCACGCGCGCCGAGCCCCTCCACCGAGCCGGCGGAGCGCAACCGGCTCGCGTTGAGCCGCTCGAAGTCCCACTTCCAGCTGTCCTCGCTCACCGTGCTGCGCGGTCCGAGCACCGCCAGACCCACCACGCCCACGATCACGAGCCCGGTGAGCACCCACACGATCTTTTCGAAGACCTCGAGCATCGATCGACCCGCTTCCCCGTTGTCGTCGCCGCAGGCGTTCCGTTCGACGGCCCATGCTACGTGGCGGTTCAGCTCGTTTCCACGGGCGGCGGCGAGGCGCGGTGGCTGCACGCACACGGCACCGCGCCACAGCGCGGACAGCCGCCGCCGTACTTGGCAGTCGCGGCCGCCTCGAGGTCGCAGCCCACGATCGAGGCGAGGGTGCTGAGCCACGCGAGCACGTCCGCGAACTCGCGCGCGAGCGGGCTGTCCGGCGCCACCGGACCGTCACCGCCTCCGGCGGCGCGGTGCTGCTGCAGATCGCGCGCGAGCTCGCCCACCTCCTCCACGAACCACATGAACGTGGCCTCGAGCCCGCGCGCGCGGTCACGCTCGAGATACGTGCGCTCGATCACGCGCTGGAAGTCCCGGATGCGCATGCGATCCCCCTTGTCGATCCGCGCCGGACGCGAAGTGTGTCCGGCGCGGGAGCGGCATTGTAGAACGGGGCCCGACGCGATACGATGGGGCAGCGCGGCCGATCGGGCTCGCGCCCACCGACGTTCCGGGGCACGCCGGGCGCCGCCGCCGGGCAGCGCCGCTCCGCCCCCCAATCCTTCGTGAAAGGCAGCACGTGCGATTCACCCAACTCGAGAAGACCATCGTGGCGCGCCTCGACGCGCTCGCTCCCACCTCCCGCACCTCCTCTTCCCTCCCGTCGGACACACCGCCCGTCTCCGCGCGACGCACGCCGTCGCCGGTCGCCGCCGGTCGCAAGCGCCGGCGCCGGCGCTCGCGTCGTGGCGGGGACAGACCCGCCGACGCGAGCACGGTCGAACCGCAGACGGCGACCGCTCCGGCACCGGAGGCCGCCGCCCCGGCGGCGCCGGAGCCCGCGGTGCAGCCCGCGACGCCGGCGCCGGTCGATACCACGACGACGACGGAGACCGCCGCCGCAGCCGAGCCGGCTTCGGACAGCGGTTTCGCGGCGCTCGGGCTCGGTGCGCCGGTGCTGCGCGCGCTCGAGGAGATCGGCTTCCGCGAGCCCACCCCGATCCAGCAGCGCGCGATCGGACCCGCGCTCGCAGGACGCGACGTCGTCGGCCAGGCGCGCACCGGCACCGGCAAGACCGCCGCCTTCGGGCTGCCGCTGATCGAACGCACCCCGCGGGGGCGTGCCCAGTCGAGCCTCGTGCTCGCCCCCACGCGTGAGCTCGCCCACCAGGTGCACGAGGCCATGACGGCGTTCGCGCGCCACACCGGGCTGCGGCTCGCGCTGATCTACGGCGGGGTGTCGTACCGCGGCCAGCGACAGGCGCTCGAGGCCGGCGCCGAGATCATCGTGGGCACCCCGGGGCGGGTGCTCGACCTGCACCGGCAGAGGATCCTCGATCTCGGTCGCGTGGAACGCGTGGTGCTCGACGAGTGCGACCGCATGTTCGATCTCGGCTTCCGGCCCGACATCCTGCGGGTGCTGCGCCACAGCCGGCCGCGTCGCGAACAGCTGCTGCTGTTCTCGGCCACGATCGACGGCAACGTCGAGCACCTCGTGCAGCGCTTCATGCGCGATCCCGTCACAATCGAGACGGTCGACGACACGCTCACCGTCGACCGGGTCTCGCAGCACTACAGCGTCGTGGCCAAGGATCGCAAGACGGCGTTGCTCGCCGAACTCGTGCGCCGCGAGCGCGAGGCGGGCGAGCTCGGCCAGGCGATCGTGTTCTGCCGGACGCGCGCGGGCTGCGACCGGCTCGCCAAGCGGCTCGGCAAGCTCGGTCTCGGGGTGCACGCGATCCACGGCGATCTGCGCCAGAGCCAGCGCGAGAAGGTGCTCGGGCTGCTGCGCGAGGGCAAGGTGCAGATCCTCGTGGCGACCAACGTCGCCGCGCGCGGTCTCGACGTTGGCGGGATCAGCCACGTCTTCAACTACGACGTGCCCGAGTTCGCCGAGGACTACGTGCACCGGATCGGCCGCACCGCGCGCATGGGGGCGCACGGCAAGGCGTTCACGCTCGTGGAGCCGGGCCAGGGCGGGCTGATCGACCGCATCGAGAAGCTCACCGGGGCGCCGGTGCACGAGCTGCGGCTCGAGGGCTTCGATACCGGCGTCGAGCGGCGGGTGCGCCGCGATCCCGGCGAGGTGAGCGGCACGATCCTGTTCCGGAGCACCCACCGGCGGTGAGGCTCGTCACGCGACGGCTCGAGACGAGCTTCGGCGTGC
Source organism: Planctomycetota bacterium (assembly GCA_003694875.1). Lineage (GTDB taxonomy): Bacteria > Planctomycetota > J058 > J103 > J103 > J103. The sequence continues at coordinate 2,403 of RFJN01000260.1, forward strand.
TGCCGGCGCGTGTGCGCGAGGCCCGTGCCACCGCGCACGCCCCCGTGCTGTGTCTGCACGGCGCGGGCGGCATGGCACGCAACTTCGGCAGCGTGCTGCGGCGGCTCGACGACGGCCCCGCGGCGGCGATCGACATGCCGGGCCGCGGCCGATCGACCGCCGCACCGCTCGAGACGGTCGAGCAACTCGCGCGCTGCGCGCTCGAGGCCGCGGGCGAGCTGTGGCCCCACGCCCGGACGATCGTGCTCGTCGGCCACTCGCTCGGCGGGGCCGTCGCCCTCGAGGCGGCGCGCCTCGAGCCCGAACGGCTCGGTGCGCTCGTGCTGCTCGGCACCGGCGCGCGGCTGTCGCTCGCGGCGCGGCACGCCGCGCTCGCACGCCGCGACTTCGACGCGCTGCTGCGTCAGCTCGAGGCCGACGGCACCCCCCCGGTCACGCTCGCGCAGCTTCGCGAGGTCGGGCCGGCCGCGGTCGCCGCGGACCTGAGCGCCGCCGAGCGGTTCGACCCGCTCGCGGCGGCGCGGCACTGTCGCTGTCCGGCGCTGCTTCTCACCGGTGCGCAGGATCCCGTCGCGCCCCCCGAGGCGGTGCGGGAACTCGCGGCCGCGCTCGCCGGGCCCTGCGAGGTGCAGGTGCTGCCCGGTGTCGCGCACCTGCCCATGGTCGAGCGTCCCGCCGAGACCGCACGCGCGATCGAGCGCGTGCGCGCGTCGCTCGGGACTAGCGCAAGAGCACCGGAACGTCGGTGGCGGTGATCGGTGAGCCCGGGCTCACTGCGGTCCACGAGAAGCTGCCGTCGGCGCTGTAGACACCCGTCATCGCGGTCGCGCCGGCCGGCACGGTGTCGGTGCCGCTGCCCCACACCACCCAGCGCACCGAGCCGTCGCGGCGCTCGATCCGGTAGCGGTGCAGCGGCGAGCTGTCCGCGGTCTCGCGCACGACGCGCTCGAACGGCAGCAGTTCGGAGACGAGAAGCTGCATCGAGTACAGGCTCGGCTGTGGCGTGCGCGCCGCGTCGTCGAGGCGCAGCCCGTAGAAGCGCCACGGATCGGAGCCGTTCGTACCGCCGATCCAGGTGTGCCAGCCCACGTACGGCACGCCCGCGCCCCAGGCGAGCAGCGGCCGGCGGAACACGTCCGCCGCCTGCTGCTCGGGCGAGTTCGGGTAGTCGGTACGCAGCGAGAGCGACGGATCCGAGCTGCAGCCCGTCTCGGTGAGCCATATCGGCTTCGCACCGAGGCCCACCGAGCCGAGCCAGGCGACGAAGTCGGTGTGCCGGGCGAGCAGGTCGTTCCAGGGGCCGTAGTCGTGGTAGTTCACGATGTCGAACCAGTCGGTGCCCGCCGCGGCGATCACCCCCTGCAACCAGTCGCGGCTCCAGCCGTCGGGCCCCGAGAGCCCGGGCAGCAGGATCACCGCGTCGGGGTCCTCCTGGCGCACGATCGCCGCGACCGCGGCGAGGAACGCCCCCTGCTGCGCGGTCGAGAAGCCCGCCGAGGCGTCGAACGGTGGCGGGCTCGCGTAGCTCGGGACGCTGCC
>RFJN01000261.1 GCA_003694875.1 Planctomycetota bacterium
CGGCTCAGCGCAGCAGGATCAGCCGGTTGCCGTCGACCACGCACTTCCACAGCTTCTGGTCGAACACCACGATCTCGGAGCCGAGGTAGCGCTCGCGCCAGCGGCGGATCGGCAGACACACCTCCCGGTGCCCGGGCCCGCCGCCGTCGCGCAGCCCCGCGAGCAGCTGCGCGTACTCGCCGTCGCTCAGCGCGATGTCCTCGCGAAGAAACGTCTCCTCGAGCGGCAGCCTGTACGCCGCGCGCACGAACTTCTCGGCGTCCTCCGCGCTCACCGACAGGCTCTCGAGGTGCGCGATCGCCGCGCGCACGAACGCCTCGCGGTCGGCCACGTGCCGCAGCGGATCACGACGATCGTAGGAGCCCACGTGCGCGCGCAGGAACTCCCGCGCCCGCCGGATCTCCTCGTCCATGAGCGCCGACAGCTCGATCGTCATGGCGCCCGGCTCGTAGCCGCGATCGCGCGCCTCCATGCGGTAGTAGCTCGCGAACAGGTGCACGAGCACCGGATCGAGCTGCCGTCCCGCCTCCGAGAGCATGATCCCGAGCGCCTCCTGGGGGCTGCGGCCGGTGCGGTAGGCGCGGGTCGAGGTGAGCGCGTCGAAGGTGTCGGCGACCGCGATGATGCGCGCCTCGATCGGGATCTGGTGGCGCTTGAGGCGCATGCGCCCGGGGTAGCCGCCGCCCTCGTAGCGCACGTGGTGGTACAGCACCCCCTCGACCGCGAGGAAGTCGCGAAACGGCTCGAGCCGCATGGCGCCCCGCTCGGGGTGGCGCTTGACCTCCTCGAACTCTTCCTCCTCGAGCCGGCCCGGTTTGTTGAGGATGCGCGGATCGATGTCCACCTTGCCGTAGTCGTGCACGAGCGCGGTGATCTCGAGCCGGTCGAGCCGCGCGCGGTCGAAGGTGGGGATGCGCCGCGCGAGCAGCCGCGCCCAGCGCGCCACCCGCACCGAGTGCTCCTTGGTGTAGGGATCGTGCCGCTCGACCCGCTGGCGGCAGAGGTTGGCGATGTGTCGCGCGGTGGTGAGCCGCTCGTGGTCCGACCGCGTTCGCTCGAGGTCCCGCAGCTGCTCCCGCAGCCAGCGCTCCTCGCGATCCCGCATGCCGCCGCCGCTCCCCGTCTCCCGCCCGTGCGCCCCGATCGTAGCCCGCCCTTCGCGCCGCTGTCAAAGCCGGCCCCACCGCTCGCCGCCCGTCCCCCGCGCCCCGTAGAATGCAGCCATGGCCGAACTGGAATGCATCGAGGGACCGCACGCCGGAGCCCGGCTTGCCCTGACCGGCCGCCGGGCCTTTCTCGCCGCCGGGGCCGCGACGCCGCCACGGCTGCGTTCGGCCCCCCCGGCGGCGCCCGCGCTCGTGCTCGAGCGCACCGCCACCGGCGGCTGGACGATCCGCCCCACCCACACCGGCCACGACGCGCCGCCCCTGATCGTCAACGGGCTCGAGCGGCCGGGCGCGCGGCTGCAGCCGGGCGATCTCGTCACCTTCGCCGGCCACACCTTCGCGTACCACGATGCGGACGGCGCCGGTGCGCCCCCGCCGCCCCCGCCGCGGCCCGCAGCGGCGGGGCTCGGCCGCTCGTCCATCTGCGCCCGACAGCCGGTGCCCACCGAGCCGCACGCGGCGCTGCGCGAGACCGCCGACGCGCAGCAGCTCGCCGCGCTGCTGCGGCTCGCCACCGACCTCGCCGCCTCACCCGAACTCGGCCCCACCCTGGCGGTGCTGCTCGAGCGCAGCTTCGAGCTGCTGCCGGCCGACCGGGGCACGATCCTGCTGCTCGACCGCCCCACCCGCAAGCTGCGCGCGCACGTCGGCAAGCTGCGCGGGCAACCGGCGAGCGAGGGCACCGAGGTGCCGGTCAGCCGCACGATCGTGCGCGAGGCGCTGCGCACCGGCGAGGCGATCCTGACCCGCGACGCGCAGCGCGACGACCGGTTCCGCCACGGCCACAGCGTCGTCGCCTCGGGGATCCGCTCGGCGCTGTGCGTGCCGATCGTGCGCGGCACGCGCACCCTCGGGGTGCTGCACCTCGAGGGACGGCGGGACGCGCGCGGCTTCGAGCGCACGCACCTCGAGCTCGCCTCGGCGATCGTGGCGATCGCCGCGCTCGCGATCGAGAGCGCGATCCTGGTCCACCACCGGATCGAACGCGAGCGGCTGCGCACCGAGCTGCGGGTGGCGAACGAGATCCAGCAGCGGCTGCTGCCGCGCGCGCCGCTGCGCGTGCCCGGGCTCGCGGTCGCAGGGCGCATGTCGCCGGCGCGCGAGCTCGGCGGCGACTTCTTCGACCTCGTGGCGGAGCGCGACGGACGGGTGCACGTCGTGGTGGGCGACGTCTCGGGCAAGGGCACCGGCGCGGCGCTCGTCATGACCATGGCGCGCTCGTACCTGCGTCCGTTCATGCGCGGCAGCGCCGCGCCCGCCGAGGCGCTCGCGGCCGCCAACCGGTGGCTGCACGCCGACACCGGCTCTCGCATCTTCCTCTCGGCGATCTACGCCCGCTGGGAGCCCACGCGCGAGACGCTGCGGTGGTGCGGCGCGGGGCAGGAGCACGTGCTGATCTACCGCGCGGGGCAGGCGGACGTCGAGGCGCGGCCGGCCGGCGGCATGGCGCTCGCCCTCGTCGACGACGTCGGTCCGCACCTCGAGGAGCACGAGGTGGCGCTCGCTCCGGGCGACGCGGTGCTGCTCTACACCGACGGGGTGACCGACGCCCGCAACGCCGCGCGGCGCGGCTACGGGCTCGAGCGACTCAAGGGGCTGTTCGCGCGGGCGGTCTGGACCGCGCGCGCGGCGGGTGACGACCCCGAACTGGCGCTCGACACCATCTTCTCCGCGCTCGCGGACTGGATCGGCGACGCCGAGCCACACGACGACATGACCGCGGTGGTGCTGCTGCGAGCGGACGAGCCGGACGGCGCCGCGCCCGAGGCGTGACTGGCACGTCTCGTGCTGCCTCGTCCATCGGCGCGGCGGGGCGGCGCAGGCGCGGTCGCCCGGGCGGCGGTCGCCTTGACCCCCCGATCGCGCTTGTGCTACGCTGAATTCCTGTTCGGAGCGGGCTTTCGTCGGGTTGCTCCCCGCCCGCCCCGGGCCGACGCACGAGGAGGTCGTTGCGATGAGCGATGCATACGAACGCCCGAAGCGCGGGCTGTTGGCGCGGCTGGTGCGCCTGGTGATCGGAGCCGGGCTGCTCGCGGGCATCGGGCTGTTCGCCGGCTACAAGCTGCAGGCCGGCAAGTGGGCGTGGGAGGATGTCGACGGCTTCGTGACCTACGCGAAGCAGACCACCCGCACGGGCTACCGCAAGGCGCGCAGCCTCGCGGTACGCACCAACGACCGCTACCGGATCACCGACCGGACGAAGGCGCTGCTCGCCAAGGCGAAGCAGGAGCTCGCCCGCCTCATGGAGGGCGAGAAGAAGCCGCCCGTGGCCGGCACCGCGAGCGCGCCGAGTGCGGCCGAGATCGAGGCGCAGCGCGAGGCGAACTTCGGCTTCACCGACGCCGAACTCGAACAGCTTCCGCCCGGCTACTTCGAGGCGTACAAGAGCGGGCTCGAGGCCTACCGCGACGCGCTGCAGGCGTTTCGCGCCTCCATGCCCGGCACGCCCGAGGCCGACGCGCACCTGCGGGAGGCCAAGCAGCGCTTCGAGCAGGCGCGCGCCGCCTGGGAGAAGGCGCGCGCGGCGTATCCCGACGACGGCCGGGTCGAGCAGCTGCTGCAGCAAGTGCAGGAGTATCTGCACGACATCAACAAGCGCATGACGGTGGGCTGAGACCCGCCGCTGCCGCCGCCCGCGACGCCGCTCAGCCGGGCCTCGTCGCGGGTGGCTCGAGCAGCGAGCGGCCCGTCATCGCGGCCGGCTTCGGAAGCCCGAGCAGATCGAGCACCGTCGGCGCCACGTCGGCGAGCTTGCCCGAAGCGAGCCGCCGCCCGGTCGCATGCGGGTCCACGAGCACGATCGGCACCGGCGCCGTGGTGTGCGCGGTGTGCGGCGCGCCCGTTTCCGGATCGATCATCTGCTCGGCGTTGCCGTGGTCGGCGGTGACGATCGCCACCCCGCCCGCGAGCCGGATCTCGTCGAGCAGCCGCCCGAGCGCCCGGTCGGTGGCCTCCACCGCCCGCTCGGTCGCCTCGAGGTTGCCGGTGTGCCCCACCATGTCGGCATTGGCATAGTTGAGCACGAGCAGGTCGACCGGCGGGCCCTTGCGCAGCCGCGCGATCGCCTCGTCGGTGATCTCGTTCGCCCGCATCTCCGGCACGAGATCGTAGGTGGGCACGTCGCGACGCGACGGCACGAGGATCCGCTCCTCGCCGGGAAACGGCTCCTCCCGCCCGCCGTTGATGAAGTAGGTCACGTGCGCGTACTTCTCGGTCTCCGCTACCCGCAGCTGCCGCCAGCCGCGCGCCGCCACCTCCTCGCCGAGCAGGTGCTCGAGCCGCTCCGGGGCGAACGCCACCGGGTTGGGAAAGGTCTTGTCGTAGCGCGTCATGCTGACGAACGTGAGCTGCGGGCGCGCGCACGGCCGCTCGAAGCCCTCCACCGCGTCGAACAGCAGCGTGCGGCTGAGCTGCCGGGCGCGGTCGGCGCGGAAGTTCCAGAAGATGAAGCCGTCGCCGTTCGCGAGCACCGGCGGCGGCTCGCCGCCGGGCTGCGCAATGCGTACCGGCTCGACAAACTCGTCGGTCACCCCCGCCTCGTAGCTGCGCTCGAGCGCCTCGATCGGATCGGGCACGAGCGGCGCCTCGCCGCACACGATCGCCGCGTAGGCGCGCGCGGTCCGGTCCCACCGCCGGTCGCGGTCCATGGCCCAGTAGCGGCCGCACAGCGTGGCGAGCCGTCCGCAGCCGAGCGTGTCCATGCGCTCGAGCAGCCGACGCACGTAGCCGACACCGGCGCGCGGGTCGCTGTCGCGTCCGTCGGTGAACGCGTGCACCCACACCTCGCGCAGGCCCCGGCGGTGCGCGAGTTCGAGCAGCGCGAAGACGTGCTCCATGTGCGCGTGCACCCCCGCGTCCGACAGCAGCCCCGCGAGGTGCAGCCGCCCGCCGCGATCCGCCACCGCGTCGACGCACTGCCGCAGCGTCTCGTTCTCGAAGAAGCTGCCGTCCGCGATCGCACGGTCGATCCGGGTGAGATCCTGGTAGACCACCCGCCCCGCCCCGAGGTTGAGATGCCCCACCTCGGAGTTGCCGATCACCCCCGGGGGCAGCCCCACCGCATCGCCGGCGGCGAGCAGCTGCGCGTGCGGGAAGCGCTCGCGCAGCGTGCGCATGGTGCGCGTGTCGGCGAGCGAGGTGGCATCGCCGTTGGGATACAGCCCGTCGATCCCCCAGCCGTCGAGCACGATCAGGGCGACGGGACGCGGTCGTTCGCTCATGGGTGGCTCTCCTCGCTGCGGCGCAGCAGCCGCTGCAGGCGACGGCCCGCCGGCCCCTCGAACACCGGACGCGTCCAGCTCAGGATCGCGCCGGCGCCCACCTGCACGATCCGCAGCCGCTCGGTCTCGGCGAGCGAGGGGGCGACGAGCACCGGCGGCCAGTCGTCGGGCCGCCCCTCGGGTCGCGGCTCGGCGCACAGCACGCACTGGATCCGGCGCTCGCGCGCGATCAGCCGCCGCAGCGGCTCGGCGGTGGGCTCCTCGCGTGCCGCGAGCACCACGACCGGCGCCGCGCTGTCGCGCAGCTCGCTCTCGAGCACCGCGCGCCCGCCGTCGGCCTCGTCGCCGAGCACGACGAGACGCGCCCCCTCGCCGAGATCGACCCCGTAGCTCAGCGCCCGGCGGGGCAGCATGTGCCGCGCCTCGAAGGCGCGCAGCGCCGCCTCGCGATGCTGGGCGTCGCCGAGTTCGGCCGGATCGAACAGCGGGCGCACCGGCGCCGGCACGATCGAGAGCACGCTGAGGGTCGCCTCGAGCGTGCGCTGCCAGGAGCTCGGCGCGGCGAACAGCCCCGGACCGAGCAGCACCGCGTCGAGTTCGTCCACCGTGGTGATCGCGCCCACCGCGTCCGCGAGCCGCTCGAGCCCCTCGTCCTCCGGCCCGGCGATCCGCACGTCCCGCACGTGCACGAGCGTGAAGCGCACCCGCGCGAGCGCGTCGCCGCCCGCGCGCCTGCCCTCCGGGCTCGTGGCGCAGCCTGCGCCCAGCGTTCCGCCGAGCAGCAGCGCCGCGATCGCGATCCGGCGCCAGCGTCTCACAGCCAGCCCTCGCGCACACAGACCGCCAGCAGATAGAGCGCGCTCGCCAGGCTCACCAACCCCAGCCCCGCCACGACCCACAGCGCGGCGGTCAGCCGCCGCAGCCGCTGCTCGAGTTCGAGCTTCTCCATCTGCTGCTCGAGCGAGCGCGCCTTCTCGATCTGCAGCACGTTGACGAGCTCGGACTTCTCGATGTCGTAGCTGCGTCCGGTCTTCTCCTTGAGCTGCACGAGCTCGAGTTCCTCGAACAGCTCGTCGAAGCTGCCGTAGCGGTCGTCGGGCTCGCGCGCGCACATGCGTTCGATGATGCGCACCAGCGCGTCGGGCACCTTCGGGTTGTGGATCTTGGGCGAGGGCAGCTCGCCCTTGATGTGCTTGCGCATCACCGTCGACACCGTGCCCTCGTACGGCGGCGTCTTGGCGAGCATGTGGTAGAGCGTGACGCCGAGCGAGTAGACGTCCGAGCGCCAGTCGATGTCCTTGCGTCCCTGCGCCTGCTCGGGCGAGATGTAGTCCGGGGTGCCGAGCACCGTGCCCTCCTCGGTCTCGGCGATCTCGAGGTTCGACTTCACGAAGCCGAAGTCGCCGAGCTTCGCCACCCGGTCCTTGGTGAGCAGGATGTTGGAGGGCTTGATGTCGCAGTGCACGATGTCATAGCGCCACAGGTACTTGATCGCGCGCAGGATCTGGATCGTGACGTCGACGGCGGTCAGCACGTCGAGCGGTCCCTCGCGCTCGATCAGCTCCTCGAGGGTCTCGCCCTCGATGAACTCCATCGAGAAGTAGTACTTCCAGTCGTGGCGCCCGACGTCGAACACCTTGATGAGGTTCTGGTGCGAGAGCTTGCCGACGAGCCGCGCCTCGACGAGAAAGCGCTGCTTGAACTCCTCGTCGTTGAGCCAGCGCTTGTGCAGGATCTTGAGCGCCACGATCCGGTTCATGGAGATCTGGCGCGCCTTGAACACCACCCCCAGCCCGCCCTCGCCGATGCGGGTGAAGATCTCGTAGCCGGGGATCGCCCAGCGTCGCCGCTCGGCATCCTTGACGAGCCGCTGGTAGGCCAGCACGATCGCCGACATCTGCTGGCTCGTCATGTAGCCCTTCTCGACCGCGAGATCGTCGAAGGAGGTGGTGTCCGCCGAACTCTCCTTGCGCCGCTCGGCGAGTTCGCGGAACAGCTCGGCGGCGATCTCGGGGGTGAGGAACCCGTTGCGGATCGCGAGCTTGCTCAACCCCTGCTCGCGCTGTGTGATCGCGGGCACCACCATGGATTCGATCGCGTCCGTCTCTGCGGGCCGCGGCGCCCGAGCCCCCGAGGCTCGCCGCGCACGCTCCCTCTCCCCGTCCGCGATTGTAAACACAAGCGGCCCCGCGGTAAACGTCCCGCCGGGGCCGCCTGCTCACACCGCGCTCAGAACACTCGCCGCGGGTAGCGGGTGGGCGGGTGGTGGTGGGTCGGCTCGCGTCGCGGCGTGGCCGAGGCGATCCAGCGGCCGAGTCGCGGGTTGTAGGCACCGATCGTGGAGAGCGCCCGCTCGCGGGCGCCCTCGTCGCGCGCCCGCACGAAGAGGGTGTGCTTCTCGCCGGCGTCCTGCAGCGAACCCAACCACGTCGCCTCCGAGCCCATACGCCCGCGGTGCACCGACACCGTGCGGCCGGCGTCCCGGGCCACAGACTCCACGACGTACCGGACCGTGACCGCGCCGTCGGGCGTCGTCCACTCGGTGATCCGGCGCTCGCCCTCGGTCCGCTCCTCGCGCTTCCAGTCCTCGGGCACCGTGATGTTGGCGAACA
>RFJN01000262.1 GCA_003694875.1 Planctomycetota bacterium
CCGGGCTGGCTGCTCGAGGAGGTGTGCGCCCGCAACGCGCGCTTCACCCTCGTGCACGCCGACGCCATGCCGAAGGTCGCGATCGGGCCGATTGCGGTGCGCCGGCTCGGACCGACGCTGTGGCGGCTCGAGGCCGATCTGCGCAACGACGGGATCATGGACAGCCGCACGGCGCTCGCCGAGCGCACGCGCGTGATCCCGCCAGACGAGGTCGTGTGCGCGGGGTCGGAGGGCGCCGGCGCGGTGCGGGTGCTGTGGGCCGCGATCGCGCGCGATCCCCTCGCACCCCGCTACGAGCCCGTCGAGCGGCGACCCGAGCGCGTCCCCCTGCCCACGCTGCGCGGCCGCAGCGCGCTGCGGGCCGCCTGGCTCGTGGAGGGGCCCGAGGGGGCGCGGGTGCGCATCACGCTGCGCTCGCCCAAGGGCGGGCTGGCGCGCAGCGGCCTCGTGCTTCACGAGACGGCGGGCCCGAGCGACAATGAGCAGCGCGGTCGGTGAGACGCGGCAGGGAGGGCGGACATGCGCGAGCGACGGGACACGCGAGCCGACCGGATCGCCGCGTTCGCGGCCGTGCTCGGCGCGTTCGGTGTGACGCTCGGCGCCTTCGGCGCCCACGCCCTCGCCGACCGCCTCTCGCCCGAGGCGAGCGCCTGGTGGCACACCGCGACGCTGTATCTGCTCGTGCACGCCGCCGCGGGCCTCGGTGCGGCCGGCACGGGTCGCGCCCGGTGCTCGAGCGCGCTGCTGCTCGGGGGCGCGGCGCTGTTCTCGGCCACGCTCTACGCCATGGCGCTCGGGGCGCCGCGGTGGCTCGGCATGGTCACCCCGCTCGGCGGCCTGGGCATGATCGCGGGCTGGGTCGGTGTCGCCTGGGGGCTCGTGCGCCCGGCCGACACGCGGGACGGTGGGCATGGCTGACGCCACGATCGCGCTGATCGAGGACGAGGACGACCTGCGGCTCGCGCTCGCGCACATGCTCGCGCAGGAGGGCTTCGAGGTGCTCGAGTCGGCGAGCGGACGCCACGGACTCGCGCTCGTGCGCCGCACGCGGCCCGACGCGGTGCTGCTCGATGTCATGCTGCCCGGGCTCGACGGACTGTCGGTGTGCCGCGCGCTCAAGGCCGATCCCGCAACCGCCTCGATCCCGGTGCTGCTGCTCACCGCGCGCGACGACGAGGCGGATGTGGTGGACGGCTTCGACGCCGGGGCGGACGACTACATCCGCAAGCCGTTCGGACGCCGCGAGCTGACCGCTCGCCTGCGCGCCGCCCTCCGCCGCGGCCGCTCCTCGAGCCCGCTGCACGAGGCGGGCACCCTGCGACGCGGGCCACTCGAGATCGACCTCGACCGGCACGAGGTGCGGCTCGACGGGCGGCCGGTGTACTTCACACCGGCGGAGTTCCGCCTGCTGCGCCACCTTGCGGCGCACCCCGGACGCGCCTTCACCCGGGACGCGCTGCTGCCGCGGATCAGCGGCCCCGACGCGATCGTCACCCCACGCACCGTGGACGTGCACATCCGCGCGCTCCGGCGCAAGCTCGGCCGCCACCGCGGCTGGATCGAGACGGTGCGCGGGGTGGGCTACCGCATGCGCGAGTCGGATCCCGGGCCGTGATGCAGCCGCTGTCCTCGAGCCCCTGGCGCACCGCACTCGCCGAACTCGGGTTCGCCGTGGCGGTGCTCGCTCCGGTCGCACTCGGCGGTCGCACACCGCTCGCCTTCGCCCTGTCGGCGCTCGTGGCGCTCGGCGCGGTGCTCGCGCGAGCGCTGCGCCGCCGACGCGAGGTACTCGAGCCGCTCGCCGCCGCCACCTCCGCTCTCGAGCAGGCGGCCGAGGGGCGGGCGCCCGCGGGGCTGCTCGCCATGCGCGCCTGCCCGCCGGTGCATGCGCTGCTGCGCGCGCTCGACCGCGCCGCACAGCGCGTGGCCGAACAGCTCGGGCGCATGCGGCTCGAGCGCGAGGAACTCGCCGCGATCCTGTCCGCCATGGAGGAGGGCGTGGTGGCGATCGACGCGGCCGACCGCGTGATCGAGCTGAACGCGGCCGCCTGCGAACTGATCGACGCGCCCGCGGGCGCGGCGCCGGGCCAGCCGCTGTGGGAGGTGAACCGGCTCGCGGCGCTGCGCGAGGCGCTCGTGCAGGCGCGCGCCGACGGGGTGCAGCGGCGCTTCGAACTCGTGGTCGTGGGGCCCGGGGGAGAGCGGCGCGTGAACGTGCACGTGGCGCCGCTGCTCGCGGATCGCTCGGCGACAGCGGACGCGACAGCGCGCGGCGCACGCGGTGCGGTCGCGCTACTGCGCGACACCACGCGCGAACGCGCGCTCGAGCGCGATCGACGGCGCTTTCTCAGCGACGTCTCGCACGAGCTCAAGACCCCCATCGCCACGATCCGGGCGCTCGCGCAGGCGCTTCTCGGTGACGCACACGATGCGTCGCAGCGCGGCCTGCTCGAGCGCATCGAGGCGCAGACCCGGCGACTCGAACAGCTCGTCGAGGACCTGCTGTCGCTCGAGCGCATGGACACGCGCCGAGACGGCGAGCCGCCGCGGCCGGTCGATCTGGCTGCGATCGTCGAGCAGGCGGTCGCCGACATCGAGCCGGCCGCGCAGCGCGCGGGACTGCGGCTCGACTGCGACGTTCCCGACGATCCGGTCGTGGTCCACGGCCGTCAGCGTGCGCTGCGCCGCATGGTCGACGCGCTCGTGGAGAACGCGATCAAGTACACCGCGTCGGCGGGACGCGAGGTCGCGGTCGGGCTCACGGCCGAGCAGCGGCTCGCCGTACTCCGGGTCGAGGACGACGGGATCGGGATCGAACCCGACCATCTCGATCGCATCTTCGAGCGCTTCTACCGGGCCGACAGTGCGCGCACCCGCGGGCGCGGCGGCAGCGGACTCGGGCTCGCGATCGCGCGGCAGGTGGCGGTGGCGCACGGCGGGGAGATCACCGTCGAGAGCCGCCCC
>RFJN01000263.1 GCA_003694875.1 Planctomycetota bacterium
CCCCCTCTCACCCGAAACCGACGCGCTCCTCCGCCGTCCGCCTCGGCGCGCGACCGCACCGACGCACGGCCGTCCCCTGGACGAACCGAACCGGTACGTCCCGCCCCTCGGATTTGCATTACCTCTTTCGCCACCGACAATTCGAACGACACCCCAACCTGACGCCACCGGACTGTCGGACCCCGCTGTTAGGTTTCTCTTCGGTAGACACGCCCCCGCGCGTGGGGTGCGTGCGACAGAGAGCGGCCGCCGAGGCCGGATCGGTTCCCGGACGCAGGGGAGAGCAGGCGATGGCGACAGGAGTGAAGGACAGGCGCAACCGCAAGGGCGGCTCCGGCGGGGCCGCGAACGACAAGGCGGCCGAGTTCCAGCGGATCCTCGACAGCACGGTCAACTACATCAAGAAGAAGCACGGCGAGGGGGCGATCATGCGCCTCGGCGAGGCGCGCACCCGCGACGTGCCGGTGATCAGCACCGGCAGCCTCTCGCTCGACCACGCCCTCGGGGTGGGCGGGCTGCCGCGCGGCCGGATCGTGGAGATCTACGGGCCGGAGTCCTCGGGCAAGACGACGCTCGCGCTGCACGTGATCGCGAACGCGCAGCGGCGCGGCGGCACCGCCGCGTTCATCGACGCCGAGCACGCCCTCGATCCGAGCTACGCCCGCAAGCTCGGGGTGAACCTCGACAGCCTGCTCGTGTCGCAGCCCGACTACGGCGAGCAGGCGCTCGAGATCTGCGAGATGCTCGTGAGCTCGAACGCGCTCGACGTGGTGGTGATCGACTCGGTGGCGGCACTCGTGCCGAAGGCCGAACTCGAGGGGCAGATGGGCGACAGCCATGTGGGGCTGCAGGCGCGGCTCATGTCGCAGGCGTTGCGCAAGCTCACGGGTGTGGTCTCGCGCACCAACACCTGCGTGATCTTCATCAACCAGATCCGCATGAAGATCGGCGTGATGTTCGGCAGCCCGGAGACGACCACCGGCGGCAACGCGCTCAAGTTCTACTCGTCGGTGCGGCTGGATGTGCGCCGGATCGGGCGGATCACGAGCGGCGAGGAGCTGGTCGGCAACCGCACGCGGGTGAAGGTGGCGAAGAACAAGATGGCCGCCCCCTTCCGCAAGGCGGAGTTCGACATCATCTACAACAAGGGCATCTCGTGGGTGGGGGACGTGCTCGATCTCGGGGTCGAGCACAAGATCGTGAAGAAGAGCGGCGCCTGGTACAGCTTCGGCGACGTCCGGCTCGGGCAGGGGCGCGAGCGGGCGATCGCGTTCCTCGAGGAGCACCCCGACGTCCTGCTCGAGATCGAGGCGCCTCTCATGGCGGCACTCTTCCCGCCCACCGAGCCGCTGCCCAAGGCGAAGGCGAACGAGGGCGCAGCGCGCAAGACCGGCTCGAGCTGAGCGAGGCTGCCGCCGCGGCCTGCAGATCCCCCCACCGACCGCGCCCTTCCTGCAACCACCGGGCAGGGCGCGGTCCGGAGCGATCCGGGGCGCGTGCCGGTGCGGAGCCGCCGCCGACCTTCCCACCGCGGCCGGACGCGGCGGGCTCCGGGCGGCTTCGCGGCCGGTTGACGGCAGACCAGGAGCGGAGTGCGGGCACGCCAGTGTCTCGCGCAACCGACGTTCGTGGCAGCCTCGTACGCGGCGGAGTCATCCCCGCCCACGACCTGCGCACGCCGCTACCGTCGGACGGGCGGCGTCTCGCCGTCGCACCAACAACGTTGGCGGTTGTTCCTTGCACCGAATCCGACCGCTGCCGCTGCAACGGCGCCTCACCCACGCCCCGCGCCGACGGCAAGACGCCGCCCGTCCGGCAACCACCCGCGGCTCCGCAAGAGCCGCTCTCCCGGCGACACGTCGCCGACGGCGTCGTTCCTCGCCGTCCGCACCGCGCGCCCGCGCGCCCGTGCACCCGTGCGAACGGGGGCAACGCAACACAGCCAGCCACGATCGTGAAGGATCCGGCACGCTCCGGTAGACCGCGCCGTCATGCCGGCGCGCACCCGCACTCCGTTCGGTCAGCTCCGGGAGCGAGCCTCGCCGAAGCCGCCCGCCCACAGGGGCTGCTCCTCGACGATGCGCCAGCCCCCCTCGGTCCGCACGAGCCGCAGCCGATAGTTGGCCGTGTTCCGGCGGCCGAAGCGATACTCGACGCGCAGTTCCGCCGTCCGATCATCGATCCAGCGCGGGCGCTCCACCCGCAGCAGCACCCCGCCCCCGCGACCGGTAACCCGATCCCGCACGTCGGCGTCGGTCACCTCGCAACGCGAGGCCGGATAGACCGGCGGACGAACACCGGCGAGCCGCGCCACCGTCTGCGCCTCCGGATCGCGATCGCGCTCGCCCTCGTGCACCGCCAGATAGAAGGCGCTCGCTCCACCCGAGCGCACGAGATACGCGAACGCCGCGCTGAACACCTCCCCGGGAGCCACGCTCGGGGCCACCGCCGAACGCGTGCCGTGCCCCACCGCCGCACACGCCGCGAGCCCGCCACCGAGCCCCGCGACCATGCCGCACACCAGCGCCCTGCGCAACCAGCCCACGCCGCCACACCTCCCCGGCTGTCCTGCCCGGAACCCGGACCCGTCCGATGATACGTCCACCGCCAACCCCTCGTTGCCGGCGCCCGACCGTCCCAGCAAATCTCCCGCCCGAACTCGAGCGCCCCCCCGCGCCACACTCCACCGGGCGCCAACCCCGCACCGAACGGGTGCGTCCGCCCTCCCTGCAGATCGGCCGGGCGGCTCCGCAACCGAAGAACCGTCGGATAACGCACCGGGCACGGTCGTTATCCCGGACGCGCCGGGCGCCCACCCGACCGCGAGCGCCCGCGTCCGGGGCTCAACGGGCCTCCTCGCGCGCAAGCCGCGCCACGAGTGCGTCCCATTCCGCGTCGAGCACCGCCGCGACGACGCGCCGCTCGGCCCGATCGAGCGCCGCCGCAAACCGATCGGGATCGATCGCTTCCGCCACCTCCCGGCGCGCTCTCGCCGCCTGCTGCAGCAGCGCGCGCGCCGCCGCGCCGTCGACCCCGTGCACCGTCCTCGCCCGAGCGAGCATCGATCGCAGCCGCTCGAACAGAAGCGCCCGGAGCTGCCGCAGACGCTCTTGCCGCGTGCCCCGCTCGGCACCAAGCGCCTCCCACAGCACCGGGGCCGCCCGCCGCAGCTCGCCGCGCAGCGGCGTCCCGAACGCCCCGGCGAGTGCCTCGGCGAACGACAGCTCGAGCACCGCCGGTGCGCGGTCGCGCTGTTCCCGCTTCGCCTCCGCCCACGCGTCGATCAGCATGCGCAACGCCCCGCGAAGACAACGCGAGATCGTCTGCATGCCGAGCGCCCGCGAACGCGCCTCGTCGATCCGACCCTGCAACGTGAAGATCGCGGCGTCGAAGGGCGGGGGCGACAGGTCGGCCTGCTCGAGCTCCACCCGCCGCACCGTCGCCCCCCCGAGCCGCAGCGCATAGCTGCGCAGGAGCCCGCTCGCCCGCTCGACCCGCAGATCGCGCTCCGGCTGCACGAACCGCAGCGTCTCCCCCTCGTGGTACGCATACCACCGCTCGGCCCACAACCGGTCCGGCGTACCG
>RFJN01000264.1 GCA_003694875.1 Planctomycetota bacterium
CTCGGGCTGCTCGTGCACGCCGCTTCCGACGGCGCCGCGATCGGCATGACCCACTCCGCGGAACTCGCCCACGCCACCCACCACCACAGCCACACCTTCGCACACGCCGGGGGCCACGGTCTATTCGTCAACCTCGCGGTCGTCATGCACCAGGTGCCCATCGGGCTGCTGCTGTGGGTCTCGGTCGGCGCGCGCTTCGGGCCCCTCGCCGCGCTCGCCGCGATCGTGCTCATGTCCTCGGCGACACTCCTCGGCTACTTCGGGATCGTCGCCCCGCTCGACGCCATGGGTCCGGCCGGAGCGGGGCTGCTGCTCGCGTTCGTGGGCGGCAGCCTGCTGCACGTCGTGATCGGCCATGAGCACGAGCACGCGCACGAGCACGGCGGGGAGACGGGCGGCACACCCGAGGCCGACGAGGAGCACGACACCCCCTACGCCCACGGGGTCGCGCCCTACTGGAGCGGGCTCGGTGCGCTGTGCGCCGTCGTCATGGTCGGGATCGCGAGCCACGTCGCCGGCGGGCTCGAGGAGGCGCCGGCGCTGCGCACCTTCACGATCCTGTTCACCGAGAGCGCGCCCGCACTCTGGATCGGCTTCACCCTCGCCGGCCTCGCACACACCTACCTCCCCTACGCGCGACTGGGCTGGCTGGCACGCGGCGGGGCGCTGTCGCAGGCCGCACGCGGGGTCGTGGTCGGCCTGCCGTTGCCGATCTGCTCCTGTGGCGTCGTGCCGCTGTTTCACAGCCTCGTGCGCCGCGGCGTGCCGCCGGCGGCCGCGATCGCGTTCCTGATCGCCACCCCCGAGATCGGCGTCGACGCGCTGCTGATCTCGATCCCGCTGCTCGGGATCGAGATCTCGATCGCGCGACTCGTGGTCGCCCTGCTCGTGGCGCTGCTCGCCGGCGCCGTCGTGGGTCCCCTCGTGGCACGACGGCTCCCCCCACCGGCCGCCACCGACGAGCCCATCGAGACCCCGCCGCCGCACCGCCGCCGGCTCGCGCTCGCGCTGCGGCACGGGCTGGTGACGAGCGTCGACGAGATCATGCCGTGGCTGCTCGTGGGCCTCGTCGTGGCGGCCCTCGCGGCCCCCCTTCTCGACGCGCAGTGGATCGAGGCGCTGCCGCGCGGGCTCGACGTGCTGCTGTGCGCGCTGCTCGGGCTCCCGATCTACGTCTGCGCCACCGGCGCCACCCCGATCGTGGCGGTACTCGTCGCCAAGGGCGTCTCGCCCGGCGCCGCGATCGCGTTCCTGCTCACCGGCCCCGCCACCAACGTCACCACCTTCGGCGTGGTGAGCCGCCTGTGGGGCCGGCGCCCCGCCCTGTGGCTCGCAGGCGTCTCGATCGGCGCCACGGTCGTGCTCGGCTGGGCGATCAACCTCGTGCTGACCGGCAGCGAGGGGGCCGCACTCGCGCTCGCACACGGGACCGAAGGCAGCCACCCGTTCGAACGGCTCGCCGCGCTCGCACTCGGCCTCCTCTTCCTCGTGCGCGTGCTGCTGCGTGGACCGCGCCCGCTGTTGCGCGAGGTGTCGCTGCGGCCGCACGCACCGGCGCTCGAGGAGGAAGGCTGCGGCGGCTGTTGCGACACGCCGCGGCCCTCCGACGAGCCGCAGCACCAGCACGTCGCCGCCCCCGCCTCGGCCGGCGGCGATCCGTGCGACGGCTGCCAGCACGGCGTCGATTGAGCGCCGGAGCGCGAGCACCCCGACCTCGTCCCGCTTGCCCCCCGCAGGCCCCGGGGGCACAATCGCGCCGATCGCCGACGTCGCGCCGCCGGAGACTCGGCCGCGCGACGGGCAGCGCGACAGCGCACGGAGAACGGACATGCCCACCGAAGCCGACGTTCGCGAGGCACTTGCCTACCACCGCCACCCGCGCCCGGGCAAGACCGAGGTCGTGCCGACCAAGCCGGTGGCAACCCAGCGCGACCTCTCGCTCGCCTACACCCCGGGCGTCGCGATCCCGTGCCGCGAGATCGAGCGCGATCCGCACGCGGTCTTCGAGTACACCAACCGCGCCAACCTCGTCGCCGTCGTCTCGAACGGCACCGCCGTGCTCGGTCTCGGTGCCATCGGCCCCCTCGCCGGCAAGCCCGTCATGGAAGGCAAGGCGGTGCTGTTCAAGCGCCTCGGGTTCGTGGACGTGTTCGACGTCGAACTCGCCGCCCAGACCGCCGAGGAGGTGATCGCGGCCGTCAAGGCGCTCGAGCCCACCTTCGGCGGCATCAACCTCGAGGACATCAAGGCACCGGAGTGCTTCGTGATCGAGGAGACGCTCGAGCGCGAGCTCGAGATCCCGGTGTTCCACGACGACCAGCACGGCACCGCGATCATCTCGGCGGCCGCGTTCCTCAATGCGCTCGAGATCGCCGGCAAGCCGATCGAGCAGGTGCGCGTGGTCGTCAACGGCGCCGGCGCGGCGGGGATCGCGTGCGCGAACATGCTGCTCGAACTCGGGGTGCGCCGCGAGCACCTGCTGCTGTGCGACTCGCGCGGCGTGATCTGGAAGGGGCGCGATCCCGAGGGCAAGAATCCCTACAAGGACCGCTTCGCCGCCGAGACCGACCGGCGCACGCTCGCCGAGGCGCTCGTGGGCGCGGACGCGTTCATCGGCGTCTCCGTTGCCAACGTCGTCAGCCCCGAGATGCTGCGCACCATGGCGCGCGATCCGATCGTGTTCGCCATGGCGAATCCCGATCCCGAGATCGACTACCCGACGGCGAAGGCGGCCCGTCCGGACGCCATCGTGGCCACGGGACGCTCGGACTACCCCAACCAGGTCAACAACGTCCTCGGGTTCCCGTTCATCTTCCGCGGCGCGCTCGACACACGCAGCCGCTCGATCAACATGCCGATGAAGCTCGCGGCAGTACGCGCACTCGCCGCGCTCGCCAGGGAGCCGGTGCCCGACGTCGTGAGCCACGCCTACGGCGGACGGCGCTTCTCGTTCGGTCGCGACTACCTGATCCCGAAACCGTTCGATCCGCGCGTGCTCTACCACGTGGCGCCGGCGGTCGCCGAGGCGGCGATCGAGACCGGAGCAGCGCGCCGGCGCGTCGATCTCGCCGCGTACCGCGAGCAGTTGCGGCGCAAGGTCGATCCCACCCGCACCCTCGTGAGCCTCATGATCGCCAAGGCGCAGGAGACGCTGCAGCGCATCGTGTTCCCCGAGGGTGAGAACGCGACCGTGATCGAGGCGGCACGCCACGTGGCGCGCGGCCGCATGGCCACGCCCGTGCTCGTCGGACGGCGCGAGGAGATCGAGCGACGCGCCGCCGAACTCGGTCTCTCGCTCTCCGGCGCCGAGATCTTCGATCCCGGCGCGGGCAACGACCTCGACGAGGTCCGGCAGTGGCTGCTCGAACGGGGCGAGCCGGTGGACGTCGCTCCCGACAGCCCCATCGACCCCTTCCTCGCCGGCCTCGCGCTCGTGGGCCTCGCGCGCGCCGACGGCTTCGTCGGCGGGATCGACCGTCGCTACGGCGAGGCGGTGCGCCCGGCGCTACGGCTGATCGGCAAGGCGGAGGGGGTGCGCGTGGCGGCCGGCATGCACGTGCTCATGCTGCCCGAACGCACGCTGTTCTTCGCCGACACGACGCTGGTCGTGCAGCCGAGCGCGAGCGAACTCGCCGAGATCACGCTGCTCGCCGCGCGCGCGATCCGCAGCTTCGACATCGAACCGATCGCGGCGCTGATCTCGTTCAGCAACCTCGGCGAGAACCCCCACCCCGAGGCGGCCAAGGTCGCGTGGGCGGTGGCGAAGGTCCGCGGACGCGCCCCGAGCCTCAAGGTCGCCGGCGAACTGCAGGCCGACGTCGCGCTCGATCCGGAACGCTTCCGCTCCTTCATCCCGCCCGAGATCCTGCCCGAGCCCGCCAACCTGCTCGTGTTCCCCAACCTGAGCGCGGCCAACGCGGCGTTTCGGCTCGTCAAGGCGCTCACCGAGGGGCAGGTGCTCGGCCCGTTCCTGCTCGGGCTGCGCAAGCCCGTCAACATCCTGCCGCGCGGCAGCACGGTGCGCGACCTCGTCGGCATGACCGCCATGACCGCCATGACCGCGGTCGCCGCGCGCGCCCACACCACCGGCTGAGGGGAAACAGCATGGAGATCGTCACGATCGAGGGCGGCTTCGACCGCAACCTCTGCTACCTGCTCGCACGCGACGACGCTCCCGACCGGGAGGCGGTGCTGATCGACGCCTCGGCGAGCGCCGACCGGATCCTGTCCGAGCTCGCCGCCCGCCGCTGGCGACTCGCCTGCATCGCGATCACGCACGGCCATGGCGACCACATCGTGTCGCTGCCGCCACTGTTGCGCGACACCGACGCCGTGCTCGCCGCCTGGCGGGATTCCGCCGTGCTCGACCACGCCCCCCCGACGCGGCGTCGACCGCTCGATGACGGTGCGTGGCTCGAGGTGGCTGGCGTGCGCCTGCAGGCGCTGTACACCCCCGGCCACGCGGACGATCACCTGTGCTACTACGCCCCCGAGGCGCAGGCGCTGTTCACCGGCGACCTGCTCTTCGTGGGGCGTCCGGGCCGCACCGCCGGCGTCGGCCAGGATCCGCGACAGCAGTACCGCAGCCTGCGCGACAGGATCGCCCCGTTGCCCGGCGCGGTGCGGATCCTGCCCGGCCACGACTACGGACCGGTCCCGAGCCGCAGCCTCGCCGAGGAGCGCGCCGCCAACCGGTGGCTGCAGGCGCAGGACGAGGACGAGTTCGTGCGGATCTGCGAGGCGTACGAGGCGAGCCGCCGCTGAGCGCGCCCCGCCGCAGCGTCTTGTCCTCCGCCTCCCGGGCCCGTCGCGCCGCAACCGAACCGGTTCGGCAGCCAGAGGTTGTGTCCACAGGCCGGCCTCGCCCCTACACCCCGTCGCTCTCGCATCCGAAAACAGGGAGTGAGAGAGAGGTCGGGGCCGCGCGTCCCGCGGAGCGAGAGAGAACGGGAGCACAGTCGTGTCCGCAACCGATCGCAAGCCGAGCAGCGAACCGAGGCCGACGAGCCACCCCCAGCCCGAACGGGGTAAGCGGCGACAGCCGCGCCGCTACGTCGACCCGGTGTTCGAACTCGAGCCGTTTCCCTTTGGGGACTGAGACCGGTCGGACCGGATACGCAACGGTCACGGCCGCCCGGGACGTCCCGGGCGGCGGGCAGCGAACGGCGAGCCGCGGTGGCTCGCGTTGCCAGCGGTCCCCGATGCGGGGACGGAGCGGAGGTGAACCGATGCGATCCGAAGGATTCGACCACCGACAACTGATCGCCTGCGAAGAGGTCGAGGTCGTGGTGACCGACAGCGACGAGCTGCTGCTGCAGGTGCGCTCGCAGGGTGCCGAGCCGCTCGTGCTCGACAAGGCACAGATCGACGACGAACTCGCGCCGCGCGAGTAGCGCGCGAGCCCGACAGGCGCTACCACACCACGGCCCGGCGCGCAGCGGCGCCAGGCCGGGATGCGGCAACGAGGCTCACTTGTAGCGCAGGATGATGTGGTAGCCGAACGGGCTCTTGACCGGCTCGGAGATCTCTCCCACCTTCAGCCGGAAGGCCGCCTCGGCGAACTCGGGCACCATCTGCGAGCGGCTGAACGCACCGAGATCCCCCCCGTTCTGCGCCGCCGACGGATCGTCGGAGTACTCGCGCGCGAGCGCGGCGAAGTCGCCGCCCGCCCGCAGCTTCTCGAGCACCTCCCTGGCCCGGGCAAGCGCCTGCTGCTCGCTGCGGTCGGTACGCGACCGCGCCGCCCCCTTGAACTGCACCAGGATGTGCTTGCA
>RFJN01000265.1 GCA_003694875.1 Planctomycetota bacterium
CCGGACAGCCGGTTCGTGGCCATCCTCGCCATGAGTGTGCTCGAGGGGCCGGAGGTCGAGCGCATGCTCGCCCGGGCGAGTCGGGACGAGGATCCGCTCAACGCGATCAACGCGATCTCGGTGCTGCACGAGCGGGGCCGCGGTGGGAGCGCACTCGTGGCGCTGCTGCCGTTGCTCGAGGCGCCGGCGCCGGTCATGCGCTTCGCCGCGCGCCGCATGGCGGGACGCATCGTGGGCCTGCCGTGGTGGGCGTACGGGGGGCCGGGGAAAGCGGAACGCGCGGCCGCGACGGGCGGCGGCCGATAGTGCCGTCGGTCGGGGCGAGAGCGCCCGGCAACGGGGAGGGTGAGGCGTGCAGCTTGCTTCCGGGGATCTCGCGCGGTACGTGCGGCGCTTCATCCGGGGAGAACTCGGGACCGAGCGTGCCCGCGAACTCGCGCTTCGTGCGGGCCACGACAGCTTCGCCGCCTGGTGCGCGGACGTGCTGCCGCCGCGACGCCGCGCACCGCGGGTCGGCGCGCCGCATGTGCTCGCGGCGATCGAGCGGCACCGGCGGGGACGGGCGACGGTGCACGAGCTGTGGCAGTGGGCGGACGAGCTCTACCACCTCGGGGTGGCGGGCTGCATCGCCCACCGGCCGCGCGACAAGGCGCGGCTGTCGACGGCGCTCGCGCTGCTGAGCGTGATCTGCAACGAGGGGCTGTTTCCGCTCGCCGACAAGCGGCGCCACCAGCTCGAGATCGTGCGGCGGGCGCTGTTGCGCGGGGCGGCGCTTCCGCTCGAACGCGTGCTCGGCCGCGCGTTCGAGGACCTGCCCGAGGCGCGGCTCATGCTGCGGCGCTTCGAGGACCCGGAGGCGTTCGACACCGAGCACGACGCGGTCTGGCGTCCCGAGCCGCGGCCGCGGCCGTGGGCCGACGTTGTGCTGATCGACCGGCCCTATGCCGAGGTGCTCGCGGGCTCGGACGAGGTCAACTGGGTGATCGCGTTCAGCGTCTACACCGCGGACTGGTACGCGAAGCACGAGCGCGAACGGATCGTCGAGGCGGGCCGTGGCAGCGACCGGCGCGCGGTCGGCCGCGTGCGCCGGCGCGGCGACCGGGTGCCGGCGCTGCGGCGCCGGGTGCCCAACTTCGCCTTCGACCGCTACGCGCCGCGCTATCTCGTGGACGGCGACGGGATCGCCGAGATCGTGCTCGAGGCCCCCTCGATCGGACCGGCCGAGCGCGTCTACGCCACCAAGCTCTTTGCGCTCGTGAACCGGCTGCGCTGCGTGCGGCTCGACGGCGAGCCGCTGCGCACCCTCGTGGTGCACCCCGGCGGCGGGCGCACCTGCCGCCGGGCCGGCTAGGCTCTGTCTGGAAACGCCCCCGGCTGCGATCTCCGGCGGATCACCGACCTGCGGCGTCGCGAGACCGAAGCCGTCCTCGAGGTGCTTCCGTACGCCTGCGGCGTCTTCGAACCTCGCTCCTCGGCCGTCGGCGCCCACCGAATCTCTCCCGACGGGCTCGTTTCCAGACAGAGCCTGGCAGAGACCGCGCCTCAGAGCGAGCGCAGCCGGCGCACCGCCTCGATCCGGCGGCGGGCGGCGAGCTGCGCGGCGTCGTGGGTGGTCAGCGCGTCGTCGCTCGCCGCGATGCGGAACACCTCGAGCAGCTTGTCGTAGATCGTGTCGCACATGCGCAGCGCCCGGTCGCGGTTGTAGCCGTCCATCTCGCAGTAGACGTTGATCAGACCGCCGGCGTTGATCACGAAGTCGGGGGCGTAGAGGATCCCCTTCTCCTCGAGCAGCCGTCCGTGCCGCTCCTCGGCGATCTGGTTGTTGGCCGCGCCCGCGATCGCGGCGCACTGCAGCCGCTCGAGGGTCTCGTCGTTGATCACCCCGCCCATGGCGCAGGGCGAGAAGATGTCGCACGGCACGTCGAAGATCGTCTCGGGCGCGACGATCTCGATCCCGAGCTCCTCGCCCACCGCCTTCGCCCGCGCGGCGTCGATGTCGCACGCCGTCACCTGCGCTCCGCTCTGCACGAGGTGCCTGGCGAGGTGGTAGCCCACCTTGCCGAGTCCCTGGATCGCGATCCGCAGACCCTCGAGGTCGTCGCGTCCGAACTTGGCGTGCGCGGTCGCCTGGATCCCCTTCCAGACGCCGTAGGCGGTGACCGGCGACGGGTCGCCCGAGCCTCCCTGCGTGACGGAGATGCCCACCACGTGGCTCGTCTCGGCGAGCACGTACTCCATGTCGGCCACGTTGGTGCCCACGTCCTCGGCGGTGATGTAGCGGCCGCCGAGCGTCTCAACGAAGCGGCCGAACGCGCGCAGCAGCACCTCGTTCTTGTCCTTGCGCGGATCGGCGATGATCACCGCCTTGCCGCCGCCGAGGTTCAGCCCCGCGACCGAGGCCTTGTACGTCATGCCCTTGGACAGCCGCAGCACATCGAGCAGTGCGTCCTCCTCGGTGGCATAGGGGTACATGCGTACGCCGCCGAGGGCGGGGCCGAGCGTCGTGTCGTGGATCGCGATGATCGCCCGCAGTCCGGCCGACTCCTCGTTGCAGTACACCACCTGTTCGTGGCTGCGACGCATCATCTGCTCGAAGATCTGCACGGCTGCTCCTCCTGTGGATGGGTGTCGAATGCCGGAAGAGCGGCCATGCTACGGAGCGCGAGCGCACAGCGTCAAGGGTGGCCGGCTGCGGCCGCGTTCTGTGTGTCGCAGCCGTTTGCCGCTATCCTGTGCGTTCTGCAGCGCGGTGGGGCAGGGAGGCGGCGGGTGTCGAACGACAGGCAGGCGAGGTGCGCGGTGTGCCTGGGTGCGCAGCCATGCGGCTGTGCCGAGAACGGCGGAGCGCTCGCGCTGCCGGTGCGCGAGGCGCTGCTCTCGTGGTATCTCGAGCACGCCCGATCCCTGCCGTGGCGCGGCGAGCTCGATCCGTACCGGATCTGGGTCTCGGAGGTCATGCTGCAGCAGACGCGGGTCGGCGCGGTGCTCGAGCGCTACGAGCGGTTTCTCGAGCGCTTCCCGAGCCTCGCCGCGCTCGCTCGTGCGCCCGAGTCCGCGGTGCTCGAGGCGTGGGCGGGGCTCGGCTACTACCGTCGCGCGCAGAAGCTGCAGCAGGCGGCGCGGGTGTGCGTGCAGCGGCACGGGGGGCAGGTTCCCGCCGATCCGCGAGCGTTCGCCGCGCTGCCCGGGGTGGGCTCCTACACCGTCGGTGCGGTGCAGTCGATCGCCTTCGACGCGCCGCTGCCCGCGGTGGACGGCAACGTGATCCGGGTGCTGAGCCGTCTGCTGTGTCTCGAACAGCCGCCCGCGAAGGCGGCGGTGCGCCGGGTGATCGAGCGTGTGGCGCGCTGCAGCGTCGAGGCGGTGGCGCGCGAGCAGCAGCGGCCCACCGGCGACTGGAACCAGGCGCTCATGGAACTCGGAGCGCAGCGGTGCACCCCGCGCGCTCCGCGTTGCGAGGCGTGTCCGCTCGCCCCGTGGTGCCGCGCGCGCGCCCGGGGCTGTGCCGAGGCGTTGCCGCGCCGGACCGCGCGCGCCGAGCGGCCCGAGGTCGCGCTTGCGGTGGCGTGTGCGGTGCGAGACGCGCGGGTGCTCGTGGTGCGCAGACCGCCCGGGGGGCTGCTCGCCGGCACGTGGGGGCTGCCCGCGGCGGCGGGGCCGCCCGAGGTTCTGGAGAGCGCCTTCGGCCTGCGGCCGGGGCGCGAACTCGTGCGCTGGCGGCACGTCTTCTCCCACCGGGTGTGGAACGCGCGCGCCCTGCTGTGTACCGTGGTCGGCACACCGCCGCGCGGGGCGTGGTGGCCGCTTGCGGAATTGCGGACAGAGCGCTTTCCTAGCGCATTCCGGCCCGCGGTGCAGGCGCTCGCGGACGCGCTGGCGGTGCCATAGCCAAGCGAGGGGAGGGCTCGTCGTGGTCGTGCGCTGGAAGAAGGCGTTGCCGGTGGTGCTGCTCGTGTTGATCGGCATCCAGTTCGTGCCGGTCGACCGGTCCAATCCGCCGGTCGAGCAGGAGGTCGACGCACCGGCGCCGGTGCTCGAGGTGCTGCGTCGGGCGTGCTACGACTGCCACTCGCACCGCACG
>RFJN01000266.1 GCA_003694875.1 Planctomycetota bacterium
TCCACCTCGTCCGCCTCGACGACGGGCAGGCCGGCGGCGTTGGTGCCGGTGACCGTGCCCTCCACCTTCAGGTGCACCCCGTCGTGGATGTCCTGCGCCGGATCGACGGGGCTGCCGTGCATGGGATGCTGGTCATCGAACTGGAACCGCGTCGCTCCGGTGGTGACGATCTCGGCGACCGGTTGCGAGCCGCGACGCAGCAGGAGCGAGGGAAGGTTGCCGGTCTGCACCGCGTCCGCGGCGCCTTCCCCCTCGAACCCGTTGCCGTCCTGTGCCTCGCCCCCCCCGAGGCTCTTGTCGCGTACCCCGAGGGCGTACAACGTGTTGGCCGCCTGCAGCCGGCCGTCGACCTGCAGCTTGTCACCGATCTGCAGATCGGCGCACGTGATCGGGTTGCGCCCGTGGTCGACGAACGTGGTCGCGGCGTCGAAGTGCAGCCGCAGGGAGCGTTCGTGTGCGCGCACGGTGAGCGTCTGCGCGGCGCAGTCGATCTGCTCGAGCCGCCCCTCCATGTCGCGGACCGGTCGCGGCTGGCCCGGCGCCCCGGCCGCACCCGCGACGAAGGCGTGCACCTCGTCGGCGAGGGTGTAGTGGATCTCGTTCGTGACGGGATCGCGTTGCGCCTGCACCGCCGGGCGCCAGTCGATCACGACGCTCGTGGCCGAGGTCGGCACGAGGTAGACGCGCTCGGGGCGGAATTCCGCCTCGAAGGTCATGGGGGCGGTGACGAGCGGAACGGTGACGCCGGTCTGGTTCGTGCGCAGGTCGGTGCCGCGCATCTCGGCGCTCGAGACCTCGAGTTCGAGGCCGTCGTAGTAGCCCGCCGGGAACGCGCCCACCCAGCCGAGTAGCACCGAGGTGGTGTCGAGCGTCATGACGTCGACCACGAGCGGCGCGGCAGTCATGGTGAGAGGGGCGAGGCGATCGTGCATGCCCTTGAGCCGGATCTCGCTCACGGTGAGCCACAGCTCGTGCATCTCGAACACCGGCTGCAGGTCGGCGCTGATGGTCACCGCGGCGGCGGCGTCCTGGAAGAAGACCGAGGTGGAACTCGTGCTGCCGCCGCTCGAGCCGCCTCCGCCCGAGCCCCCGCAGCCGACGGCGGCGGCGCAGACGAGCGCCAGAGCGAGCATGGATCGGGTGCGAGAACGCCAACGTGTGGGGGTGTGCATGAACTCCTCCTTCTGCCTCGGGCCTCGTGGGGCGAGCCGACGCCCGAAAGGAAGAGCTACGGGACGGTGCGTCCCGGTGCACGTCGCAGGGTGTCGTAGTCGGACGGGAAGGAGGGGCGATGCACGCGCGGGCGAACGCCCGGAGACGTTCGCCCGCGCGGTGCCGAGGGGGCTTGTGGTCAGCGGATCTCCACCTCGTCCGCCTCGACGACGGGCAGGCCGGCGGCGTTGGTGCCGGTGACCGTACCCTCCACCTTCAGGTGCACCCCGTCGTAGATGTCCTGCGCCGGGTCGACGGGCAGACCGTAGCTGGGGTGGTGCTCACCGAAACGGAAGCGGGTCGTGGCTGAGGTGTGCACCTCGGCGATCGAGACCGATCCCATGCGCAGCTCGAAGGCGGGCGTGGCGCCGATCTGGACACTGTCCGCCACCCCGCGGCTCTCGAAGCCCGCACCGCCGTGCTGTCCTTGGCCGTGGTGACCACCTCCGTGGTGCGCTCCACCGTGGTGACCGCCGCCGTGCTGTCCGCCACCCTGCTGGCCACCGCCGGCGCTCGAGCCGCCGAGATCCTTGTCGCGGACCACCGTGGCGAGCACGCTGTTGCCCGGCTGGATGTGGCCAGCGATCTCCACCTCGTCGCCCACCTGCAGGTCGAAGCAGCCGCCCGCGAGCGGCTGGTGGTGTCGATCCACGAAGCGGGTGTTCGCGTCGAAGGTCACCGTCAGCGGCGCATGGTGGTGAGCGAGGATCGTGAGCGACTGTCCCGTGCAGTCGATCGCGGTGATCTCGCCCTCGACGTCGCGCACCGGCCGCGGACCGGTCGCGGGCGGGTTGCCGGGGGCGCCGACCACGAAGGCGTGCACGT
Source organism: Planctomycetota bacterium (assembly GCA_003694875.1). Classification (GTDB taxonomy): domain Bacteria; phylum Planctomycetota; class J058; order J103; family J103; genus J103. Next base: position 2,038 of record RFJN01000266.1, read on the forward strand.
CGTCGGCGAGCTGGTAGGTCACGTCACCGGTGACCGGGTTGCGTTGTGCACGCACCACCGGGCGCCAGTCGACCACGATGCTCGTGGCCGTGGCGGGGTCGAGATAGGCGTGCGACGGGCGGAACTCGGCTTCGAACCGCAGCGACGTCAACGGGATCGTGACGTTGACGCCCGTCTGGTTGGTGACCAGATCGGTGCCGCGCATCTCGGCGTTGGTGATCGAGAGTTCGAGGCCGCGGTAGAAGCCCGGCGCGAAGTTCTGGATCCAGCCGAGCAGCACCGAGGTGTTGTCGAGCGTCATGACGTCGACGGTGAGCGGGACCGCCGTCAGCGTGAGCGGTACGAGTGCCCCGTGGTTGGAGGGCTGGAGCGCGGCGGCCGCCACGTCGAGCCACAGCTCGTGCATCTCGAAGACCGGCTGGCCACCGGCCGTGATGGTCACCGGCGCCGCGGCGTCCTGGAAGTAGACCGTCGCGGCCGCATTGGCCGCCCCTGCGCTCGAGCCGCCACTGCCCGAGCCGCCGCCTCCCGATCCACCGCAGCCGGCCGCCAGCGCGGTGGTGAGCAAGAGCGCGATCGCATTTCGTCGTGCGTGTCGGTGCAGCCTCATGGCCACCTCCTCGGTTCACCTCATGTCGACCCTCGGGAGCGAAATCGCTCCAACACGCCAGTATGGATGAACGGTACTCGTGCGGGCAAGCGCGAAGCTGTCGCAATCGGTCGCCGCCCGGTGGCGCGCTCGGGGGATCGACCGGTGGCAAGGCGCCGCGAGGTGCCCCGGGAGGAACCAGGGCGGGGTGCGCGTCGGGTCGGCCCACGCTCGCACCGCGGTCTCGCCGCCGTCGCGCCCGCCGGGAAGCCGACCTTCGCGCTCAGAGCATCGACACGGGGTCGATCTCGAGCGCGCAGCGCACGCCCGCCGGGGGACGGGGGGCGTGGTCGAACGCCTGCAGGAGCGGTTCGAGCGCGGCGCGGGTGGGCGCCTTGATCAGGGTCATGAAGCGGTGCCGGTCCTTGAGCTTCGAGATCGGACACGGCGCGGGCCCGAGCACCTGCGCGGTCTCGGCGTGGGCGCGCAGCGCGGCGGTGAGGCTCTCGGCGTGTCGCAGCGTGCTGCGCTCGCGGCGACCGCTCGTGACGATGCGGGCGAGACGCCCGAACGGCGGGTAGCCGAGACGCTCGCGGTGCCGCAGCTCCTGCTCGATGAAACCGTCGGTGTCGTGCGCGACCGCGCGCGCGATCGCGGGGTGTCCGGGGCTGAAGGTCTGGATGATCGAGAGCCCGGGCAGTCCCGCGCGTCCGGCGCGCCCGGTCACCTGCGACAGCAGCTGGAAGGTGCGCTCGGCGGCGCGGAAGTCCGGCAGATTGAGTGCGGTGTCGGCCGAGATCACCCCCACGACCGTGACGTTGGGGAAGTCGAGCCCGCGCGCGATCATCTGCGTGCCGACGAGCAGCTGCGCCTCGCCGGAGCGAAAGCGCTCGAGCGTCTCGGCGAGATCGGTCCCGTCGGCGAGTGCGTCCGAGTCGAGCCGGCAGCAGCGCACCCCGGGAAAGCGCAGCGCGAGCTCCTGCTCGATCCGTTCGGTGCCGAAGCCGAAGTAGTGCACCGCCCCGATCCCGCACGCGCTGCAGCGGGTGGGCGGCGGGTCGGCGCGTTCGCAGCCGTGGCAGACCGCGCGCGCTCGGCTCTGGTGGTAGGTGAGCGCGAGATCGCAGCGCGGGCAGGTGAGCACCTCGTGGCACGCGCGGCACTGCAGGAACGTCGAGAAGCCGCGCCGGTTGAGGAACAGGATCGCCTGTTCGCCACGCTGCAGGCACGCGCGCAGCGCGCGCTCGAGTCGCCGCGAGATGAACGGAAAGCCCTTGACCGCGCGCGTCTCCTCGTGCAGATCGACCACCTCCACCGCGGGCAGCACCGCCGCGCCGGGTCGCTCGGTGAGCAGCAGCCGGCGGTAGCGGCCGGTGCGCGCGTTGTGCCAGCTCTCGAGCGAGGGGGTGGCGGAGCCGAGCACCACCGGGCAGCGCGCCTCGCGCGCGCGCACGATCGCGAGATCGCGCGCGTGGTAGCGCGGCGCGCTGTCCTGCTTGTAGCTCGGTTCGTGCTCCTCGTCGACGATCACGAGCCCGAGTCGCTCGAGCGGTGCGAAGACCGCCGAGCGCGGTCCGACCACCACGCGCGCCGCGCCGCGGCGCACCCGTTCCCAGTTGTCGCCGCGCTCGCGCTGGCTCTGCTGCGAGTGCAGCACCGCGGCGTCGGGGAAGCGGGCGCGGATGCGCGCGAGTGTCTGCGGCGTGAGCGCGATCTCGGGCACGAGCAGCAGCGCGCTGCGGCCGGCGGCGAGGGTGGTGGCGATCGCGCGCAGATAGACCTCGGTCTTGCCGCTGCCGGTCACCCCCTGCAGCAGCGAGACCTGGAAGCGGCTGGCGGCGAGATCGGCCTCGATCGCCGCGAGCGCCTCGCGCTGCCCGGTCGTCAGGGTGACGGGCGCGGGGGAGGCGACGGTGGCAAGCGGCACGCCGAGGGCGGGCGGCGCCTTGCGGCGCTTGCGGCGGCGGATCGCGGCGGGCACCGCGGCCGCGAGCACCTCGCCGATGGGGTTGTGGTAGTAGCGGGCGCAGAAGCGGCACAGCGTCAGGACGGGCGGCGGCAGCAGCGGCTCGTCGTCCGGGGCGGCGAGCAGCGGCCGCAGCCGCTCCGGCGGCAACTCGCTCTCGGCGATCGGAAACCGGCGCAGCACGATCCCGTGCAGCCGCCGCGAGCCGAACGGCGCCTCGACGCGGTGGCCCGGCGCGACGCGCGGCTCGAACTCGGGCGGCACCGCGTAGTCGAAGGTCCGCGGCAGCGGCACCGGAAGCGCCACCGCGACGGCGAGCTGCGGGACGGTGGCGGTCGCATCGGAGGGGGACATGGCGGGGCGCACCGAGTTCCGGAGCCGCGGCCATCCTAGCGTCCGGCGGCGACAGGGCAACGCGATCCCGGGACGCCAGGTTGCCGGATCCTCCGGCCACATGGCCATGCTGCCGCCCTGCGGTGGGGTGGGGCTGGCCACTCGCGTTGCGACCGCGGTCCACGGTCCGAAGCGATGGCAGACCGCGGTCGCAGCGCGGTTTGTGCGTCCCTACGCGCGACCGCGGCCGTACCGGAGCGCGAGCAGCAGCGCAGCCGCGAACGCCAGCAGTGCGGCGTCCGGTTCCGGTGCGTAGACCGCCAGCACCGCGTTGTTCCGATATACGAGGTGCCACAGCGGGTCGGGAGCGATCAGCGTATCGAAGCTGCCGCTGATGCCGGCGTCGGCGGTGAGAATCGTGAAGCTGTCGCCAATCTCGGGGGCGAAGCCGTTCCACATCACCAGTTCCACGCTGCCCGCAAGCGTGGCCGAACCGAGCACGTGCACCCAGTCGTAGTCGGTGCCGCGTGCGTATCCGCCGATCTCGACCCGCAGCAGGCCGGCGGCGTCCTGTACGAGCGAGTCGAAGGTGGTGGTCCCCGGGGAAGCGCCGGGGTCGAGCACGCCGTGGTTGAGCACCGTGCCGATGTAGTGTCCGCCGTCTCCTCCGATCGTCCCGTAGTTGGACAGGCTCGTGGTCGACAGGGCGGTGAACTGGCCACCGGTGCCGAGGCGCACGACCGCGTCCGGGCCAATCGCGCCGATTGTGCCGACCCGGTTCGAACCGAAGCTCAGCGTCCCGCCGTCCACCAGCCACGTCCCGCCGGTGAGCGTGTCACCGGTGGCCGAGAGTTGCGCGATCGATTGGCGCAGCTCGAAGGTGCCTTGGAGGACCGAGACCGTGCCGGGGTTGTCGAACGGCAGCTCCACGGTGGCCGTGCCAGCGGCCGACTTGCGCAGCTCGCCGCGGTTTACGACCCCTCCCGCGCTCTGGAAGGAACCCACACGGACGGCAGCCGCGGGAGCGATCGACCAGGTGCCGTCGTTGATGATGTCACTCGCACCGTTGAGCAGGAGGTCGCCGGCCCGCCACTCGAGCCGACCCCCGGGAGCGATCGCGAGATCGGGGCCGCGGAGGTAGGTGTAACTTCCGGTCAGGTCGACGGTCAGATCGACTCCGGACGTCACCTCCAGCCGGCCGGTTCCGAGTAGTCGTCCTCCGGTCCAGAGATTGCCCGTCGAGCCGAGTTGCACCGTTCCGTCGGTGGAGAGGTATCCTCCGCTCATCGTGAGACGCGGAAGGGTCAACGGTGCGGTCGTGTCGATGTAGCGCAGGGTGCCGCCAGTGAGCTGGACGTCGTTTCCGAGCGACAACGGCGCCACAGCGAGTTCGAGGGTTGCGCTGTTGACCTGCAGGCCGTTGCTCAGGGAGAGATCCCCGGTGCCGACGGTGGTATTGCCGGTGACCACGAGTGTGGCGAGATCGAGTTTGGAGAGGGCATCGAAGCTGTGTGTGCCGCCGAGCTTGAGCGTCTGCCCGGTGAAGGTCGCGCTGGTGTGTTGACCGCCGTTGGACAGAAACAGCGTGCCGTTGTTGATCGAGGTCGTGCCGCCGACGCTGTCGAAGCGCACGTTGACGTTGTTCTCGCCGGGCGACGTCTTGATGAACTGACCCTCGTTGGAGAAGGATCCGCCGGGGTTGCCGATTCTCCTCATCGCGTACAGATCCGGGGAGGCCAGCGTGTAGGTGCCGGCATTGATGATCTGTGCGCCCCCGCGCAGCGTAGTGTGGCGCTGTTCGTGGATCACGCTCGCCCCGTTCGCGATCTCGAACCGCACGTTGTCGAGCGTCCGTCCCACCGAACCCAGCAAGCGCATGTCGGCGCCGTTGAGGAGGCGAACCGTACCCGGCCCCGTTGTGTTCTTGCTGCCAACGTAGGTGCGGTCCCACGTGTTGCCGCTCGCCGAGAACTCCGCGGTCGTGTCGACGAACAGTGTGCCGCCGGTCAGGCTCGCCGGCGCGGTGAAGGCCGAATTCGATGGGCCGAGGAGTTCGAGAGTTCCGCTGGTCATGACGAAATGCTCGTTGGCTTGCAGGCTTCTTGCGCCCCAGCTGCCACTCTTGACGGTGATCGTCGGGTTGGCGCTCGCGAGGTCCAGAATGGCGTCGTCGCCGCTGCCGGGGGGCGAGCCGCTATCCCAGTTGACGCCGTCTTGCCAGAACCCGTCGTTCGGCGACGTCCAACGCACGGTGGTGGCGAACGCGCCGTGCGCCGCGAGGGCGACTGCCAGCGTCGCCAACACTGCGGCGCCGGCGGCGCCGGCTCGGCGTCTGCGAACCGCGAACGGGTGGTCGGGTCGCGAGTGCTCGTGGCGATTTGGGTGTCGATTTGGGTGTCGATGGAGTGCGTGCCGTGCCATTCGAGATCCCCCCGGTTTCACGACATGGCGAATTCTGAAGACTGTGGTGGGACGGTCCCCCCGGGCCTCGTCGGGCTTGCAGGCGTCGGTTACGTCCTTCGCCCGACCCTGCCACGTATAGCATCCCGATCGAGGGGAGGCAAGCGTGGGACGGCGAGCTGCCGCAATCGGCCCCGGGGTGTCCGGTCGCGAACCACGACTCGAGGCGAGCGTTGCGGTCGGCCTCTGTGTGCGCCCGCGCAGGCTCTGTCAAGATCTGCCGAGAAACGCCGTTGCTGCGATCTCCGGCTCGTCACCGACGTGCGGCGTCGCGAGAAGCGGAGCCGGCCTACTTCAGTACGCCTCCGGCGTCTTCGAACCTCGCTCCTCGCCAGTCGGCGCCAGCCGAATCTCTCGCGACGGGCTCGTTTCTAGACAGAGCCTAGCCCCGGCGGGCGCGGCGTCGGCCGTGCGGGCGGCTCTCGGCGTACGGCTTCCACGCGCCGGCGTCCGCGAGCGTGGTCTGCTCGGCCCACTGCGCGTACGCCGCATCGAGCCGCTCCCACATGGGGTGCAGCGGACACGGGTGCTCGGCGTCGCACTCGCCCCAGCCGAAGGCGCAGCGGTGCCGCCGCGGGGTGAAGTCGACCGCGGCGAGCACCTCCGCGAGCCGGATCTCGCTCGCCGGCCGCGCAAGCCGGAAGCCGCCGCCGTGCCCCTTCTGCGAGGTGAGCAGCTCGCGCAGCACGAGCTTGCGCAGGATCTTGGCGAGGTAGTGCTGCGGCACCCCGGTCGCCTCGGACAGATCGCGCGCCCGCACCGCCGTCTCCGGCGGCTGCGAGGCCAGATACGCCATGGCGCGCAGCGCGTACTCGGCCGTCTGCGGTAGCAGCATCGCAGCCCTCCTGTGGCGGCCCGCCCGAGCGAGGCGAGCGGTCGCAAGCCCCCGTCCGGACTCGCGGATCTCTGGATCCATGAA
>RFJN01000267.1 GCA_003694875.1 Planctomycetota bacterium
ACGCAGAGAGGGCGGCGGAGGCCATGCGCGCGGCGTCGCAGCGGCTCGCCGCGGGCGAGCGGCAGGCGGCCGAGAGAGCGCAGCAGCAGGCCGAGCAGGCGCTCGCGCAGGCGGAGGCGCTGCTCGAGCAGGAGCGCGCGCGGCGTCTCGAGCGGCTGCGCAAGGCACAGCTCGAGGCGCGGGCGGAGCGCGAACGCAAGGCGGCCGAGCAGGCGCGTCAGCTTGCGGCGCAGCTCGAGCGATCCGAGACCGCGGGCGAGCGCGCGGCCGCCGGCGGGGCGAAGGCCGCCGCGGGCTCGATGGAGCAGGCGGCCGGCGCCATGGAGTCGGGCGATCCCGACGAGGCGGCCGAGCAGCAGCAGCAGGCGGTCGAGCAGCTCGAACGCACCGAGCAGCAGCTCGCCGAGCAGCAGCGGGCCTACGAGGATCTGCAGGCCGAGCAGGAACTGATCTCGATCCGCGACAAGCTCGAGGAGGCGATCGAGACGCAGACCGAGATCAACCGCAAGACGGTCGAGTACGACAACAAGCGCAAGGAGCGCGACGGGCGGCTGTCGCGTCGCGACCGGTTCGCGCTGCGCAAGCTCGCGCGGACACAGCGCGAGCTCGCCGGCAGCCTCGACGCGCTCGTGCAGAAGCTGCGGGAAGAGCAGCAGATCTGGGTGTTCGCACAGCGGCTCGAGGACGCGCAGGTGGACATGCTCGAGGCGGCCGACCGGCTTGCCGACAACCCGCCCGAGACCGGTCAGCTCACGCAGCAGTTCGAGCGCGACGCGCTGCGGGTGCTGCTGCGGTTGCGTGAGGCGCTCGAGCAGGAGCAGGGGCGGCGCAAGAAGCAGCAGCAGCAACAGCAGAATGGCGGCAACATGGCGCAGCGGCGCCGGCTCGTGCCGCCGCTTGCGGAGCTCAAGATGCTCAAGGAGATGCAGCAGGAGACGCTCGAGCGCACGCGCGATCTGAACGAGGCGATCCGGCTCGCGGGCGGCGAGCCGAACGAGTTCCAGCGCACCATGCTGCGACGGCTCGCGGCGCGGCAGGGCAACATCGCCGACCTGCTGAAGAAGATCAGCGACGACCTCGAGCGGCAGCAGGGCGGGGGGGACTGATGAACCGGAGGCGGCGGGCCGAGGGGCGGAGCAGGCGGCGAGCGGGCTACGATGCGGGAGCGTCCCGGGTGACCGGGGTCTGCGGCGAGCGAGGTGTGGAGGGATGACGGTGCTGCGAGCGAAGGCGTGGACATCGCGGGTGGCGGTCGTGGCGCTCGGCGTCGGGCTTCTCGCCGCCGGGGCGCGGGCCGACATCCGGCCGGACGAGAAGGACAGGGGCCCCGACGCGCAGGGGCGCGGGGTGGGCGAGCGCGGGCACGACGAACGCAATCCCCTCGTGCCGATCCTGGATCTCATGCGGCAGGTGCAGCAGCGACTCGCCGAGGCGGACAGCGGGCGCTGGACGCAGGCCGAGCAGAAGAGGATCGTGGAGGCGCTGAAGTTCGGCGAGAACGCGGTCAAGGAACTCGACAAGCTGATCGAGCTCGCCGAGCAGCAGTCGAGCAGTTCCGGCGGGGGCGGTTCGTCGTCGGGTCGCCGCAGCCGCGGTGGCAAGCCGCAGCGCAGGCGCTCGGCGCGCCAGCGGCAGTCCGAGGGGCAGCGGCAGGCGGTCAACCCCCAGCAGCGCAGCGGCCAGCCGCGCGAGCAGCAGGACAACCGCGCGGCGCGCAACGACCAGCGGCGTCTCGGCTCGCGGCAGTCCGGGGGCGATCCGGGCAGCGACAGCGCCGGGGCCGGGCGCAAGCGGCCGAGCGAGGCGGATCGCTGGGGCGATCTTCCCATGAAGGAGGTGCGCGAGGCACTGGACGCGCGGCGTTCGGAGCTGCCACCTCGCTGGCGGGCGCTGCTCGAGCGCTACTACCGCCGGCTGGCCGAGTCGCAGCGCTGAGCGGCCCGTCGTCGTCGCGCCCGCCGGCGGCGCGTCCCGATCGTGCCTGCGGTGGTGAGGTGCGCAGGGCGTCGTGGGCGCTGGACACGGCGTCGAGGTCGCTGCGGTTGGGCTGCCGCGGCCCGCGCTGGATCCGGACCGGCGGCGCACGGTAGGCTGGGAGTGGGAGCAGCGGCACGGAGGCGGCCGGCATGAGGCGCGGCGGGAGACGGCTCGGCTTGAGCGGCTGGGGGGCGCTGGCGCTGGTGGCCGGCCTCGTGCTGCCGACCTCGCTGTGGGCCCGGCCGGAGCGTTCGGCCGTGGGACGTCTGTGGCGTCCGAGCCCTGCGGTGCAGCGAGGACTCGAGCGGCTGGTGGCGCTGCAGGACGAGCGCACCGGGGCATTCGGCACGCGCTTCCGGGTCGCCTCCACCGGGCTGGCGGGGCTGGCGTTGCTGGCGTCGGGCTCGGACTGGCACAGTGGACCGCACGCCGAGGCGATCCGGGGGGCGGTGCGATTTCTCCTGGACGCGGCGCGACAACGGCCGCAGCCGGGGCTGGTGTTCTTCTTCGACGGCGAGACGCAGGGCAAGATGCACGCGCACGGGATCGCGCTGCTGTTCCTTGCCGAGGTGTACGGACAGACCGAGCGGGACGCCGAGTTGCGCGGTGCGATCCGCGCGGCGATCACCACCACGGTGCTGGCGCAGACCTCGCGCGGCGGCTGGGGCTATCACCTGCGGGGCGAGACCGGCTGGGGCGAGGACGAGGCGTCGGTGACGATCACCCAGATCCAGGCGCTGCGGGCTGCGCGCAACGCGGGGTTCCAGGTGCCGGCGCGGGTGATCGACAACGCGGTGGCCTACGTCAAGCGATCGATGAAGCCCGACGGCTCGTGCCGCTACTCGCTGAGCATGGGGGGGGCGGAGTCGCAGCGTTCGAGTTTCGAACTCACCGCGGCGGCGGTGGCGACGCTCAATGCGTCGGGGGTCTACCGCTCGCGGGAGCTCGAGCGCGGGCTCGCCTACCTGCGGCGCACCTGGCCCAAGTACAAGAGCCCCGATCGCGCGGCGACCGACTTCTACTTCTACGGCAACCTCTATGCGGCGCAGGCGCTGTGGCAGGCGGGCGAGAGCGACTGGTCGGCGTGGTTTCCCGCGGTACAGCGGCAACTGCTGCGCAGGCAGTTGCCGAGCGGCGGCTGGAATGCGAAGGAGCGCAACTTCGGCGAGGCGTATGCAACCGCCACCGCCCTTCTGATCCTGCAGATCCCGCGTCGGACGCTACCGATCTTCGAGCGCTGAGTGCTGCTGCCCCTCGGTGCGGCGGGTTCCGAAGAGATTGCGCAGGCGCTTGCGCAGTGTGCGGCGTACCGGCCGGTGTGTGCGGCCGTGTCGCGGCAGGAACACCGTGCGCCAGCCGAGGCGGAACAGCGTACGGCTCGGAGCGGGCAGCCTCGCCGCCTCGAGGTAGTTCGTGGCGGCGCGCTGCCAGCCGAACGCGGCGATCGTGTGCCAGTCCCGGGCGTCGTGGCACAGGTGGCGGAAGTTGCGCAGTCGTGCGAGGGGACCGAGCGGCCGCCGTTGCAGGCGCATGTCGGCGATGTCGATCAGGCCGTGTCCTCCCTGCGGGAGGCGCAGCACGTTGCCGAACTGCAGGGAGCGAAACAGCACCCCGCGTTCGTGCAGTTGCGCCAGGAAGCGGAAGAAGTCGGTGAGGATCGCGGCCTGCTGCGCAGGCGGTGCCGCGGCGAGCAGCGCGCGCAGCGTCTCGCCCTCGAGGGGGCGGTAGCGCACCGCGCTCTCGCCCGTGGCGTCGAGGCGCCAGGCGGCGAGTGGCTGCGGGGCCGGGATGCCGCGGCGAGCGAGTTGTTCGGCGTTGTGGCAGAAGCGTTCGGCGCGGGAGAGCACGGCGGCGGAGGAGAGCCTGCGCCGCCGTGCAAAGCGCTTCACGTAGTCACCGTCCGGGAGCCGCCACAGCTTGGGCCCCTCGCGCCCGAGTTCCACGACCTCCGCCTGCTCGAGCAGGAACGCGAAGCTCCGGGCGTCGAGGGGCTGCAGCGGCAGCGACATGAAATCGCGCGCCGGTGCCGATGCGCTCAGTTGCCGCTGTGCGAGATGGCGTACACGTACGCGGCGACGGCCTTGAGGTGCTGATCGTCGAGGTTGGCGCCTCCCATGGGCGGCATGGGCGCCTGTGCGGCCTTGAGTTCGGCGGCCGGCACGCCCTTCTTCACCGTGGCGAGGATCGCCTCGTAGCTGCCGTCGCCGTGCAGCCACTCGTTGTCGGTCTGGTCGGGGGCGAGCATCGAGCCCTTGGCGTCCATGCCGTGGCAGGTGTAGCAGCTTCCGCCTCCCGCCTTGCCCATCCAGACCTGGCGACCGAGTTCGACCATCTCGGGCGTCACACCGTCGGGGAGCTTGACCTTGGAGAGATCGGGCTTGGGGGCCTCGCCGGTCATGTTGGGTGGTGTCGAGGGCAGCGGCTTGTGCGAGGCCGCGGCCGGTGCGGCCGCGGTGGTGTTCGTGTCACCGGCCTTCTCGCTGCTCTTGTTTCCCGCGTCGTTCTTGCCGGGGCAGCCGGTCATCAGTGCGCAGCACAGCGCTGCTGCGAGAGTCATGCGTAGACGCATGGCGAACTCCTCCTGTCAGATTGGTTGGAACCGCCGTGCGCGCACCCGGTGTGCGCGCTGCAGACGGGCTGACGATAGCGCGGCGGCGCGCGGGGGGCAATACGGCGCGCCGGGCGGCGTCGGGCAGCGGCGCACGAGCGCGTGGGGGGCCGGCGAAGCGGTTCGGCCTCGGCGGCCTGTGCCCGGTCGGGTTCTCGCGAGGCCCCGCTGACGGCTGTGGCTCCCGGAACACGGCCGGTCCCTCGGGGGGGCAGGCAAGGGGGGGGCTCGTTCGTATCGAGTGGTTGTACGGTGGAGACCTGCGGAATGGCGGTCCGGGCGCGGGCCGAGCGACACGGTCGAGGCCGACGTCGTGGCGTCTGCGGTGATCGCTTGACAAGAGTGCGGTGGAATGCTTACTGTGGTGCGTGGCGGAGCGGTCTCTGGTGCTTCGCGCGGCATGGTCGCAGGGTACTCGCAGCAGGAAGGAGCGTTCCATGCGAGCAATAAGGGCGGTGTTGTGGTTGTCGGCCGTGGGGTGCCTGGGGCTGTTGGTGGGGTGCAACCGGGGGGGAGGCAGCGGCGGTCGCGGTTTCAATGACGGAGCGCGCGGGTTCAGCGGGTCGGTCGAGGCCTTGGCGCTCCACAGACGGTTGGCCTCTTCGGAGAAGAAGAAGTTCCGGCCGACCACCTCTAACCCGTCGGATCCAACAA
>RFJN01000268.1 GCA_003694875.1 Planctomycetota bacterium
CAGCCCCACGCGCCCGATCGCGGCGTGCACCAGGCCCCCGCTGCCGCCGTACTCGAGCGCCGCCTCGTAGAGGTAGCTGCGCGTGTCGAGTTCGCGGCCGCGGCGGTCGGCCAGATCGCTGCTGGCAAACACCGTTCGCGCGTCGCCGCGGAAGCGGAACGCGAGGTCGGCGCCCGCGATCCGATCGACCGACAGCCGCAGCCCGATCCGCGGGCTGTGCCACGTCTGCTCGAGCCCCACGCCGTCGGCATCCCGCTGGAAGCCGTAGCCGAGGCGCACGCTGCCCGAGACGACGTTGGACGGCGGCGGCGGCAGCGCGGCGGCTCCGGACGGAGGGGGCGGTGCGCCCGGAGCCGCCGTCGGACTCACGGGCACGGGCACGGGCGGCTCGGTGCGCCCGGTGCGCGGCGAGACCGGCTGCGGACTTCGCGGCGCCTGTTGCAGCCGCCGCAGCACCTCCTCGGGGCTGAGTTGCGCGCCGCCCGGGGTCGGTGACCGCCCGGCGGCACCGCTCGAGCGCGCAGCGCCTGTGGCGCCCGGCTTCGTGAGCCCGGCGAGCGCGTCGCCACCGCTCGCAACCACCGGAAGCCGGAACACCACCCGATCGCCCACCCGCGGTGCGATCCGCGCGTCGGCGAGCAGCGCGATCGCGCGGTGGGCGAACAGGCGGTCCACCCGCAGGTGCGCGATCGTGCGTCCGCCGCGCTGCACCTCGAGCAACGAGTCGGCGTGCAGGCCATCGTCGCTGCCGAGATCGAGAAAGTACTGCCCGGCGGTGATCCGCTCGATCCGACCGGTGCGTTCGGCCGACTGGGCGCGAGCGCGACGGGCGGCGACGCCGAGTGCGCAGACGAGCAGACTGGCGCCGAGCAACAGGGCGCCCGGTCGGCCGAAACACGAACAGCGGTGCGGGGACACGGGTGCAGGCCTCGGGGAGATCGTCACGGGGTGTCTATTCCTTGCCTCGTGGGTGGCAGCGGTAGCAGGCGTTCGAGTCGTAGCTGTAGCCGCGGCGGCCGCGGTGCTTGCTGTCCATGCGCGAGCGGCTGTGCTCGTGGCAGCTCAGGCAGGTGAACTGGCTCTTGTCGTTGGGACTCGGGTGGCAGATGTTGCAGTCGTTGCGGAAGCGGCTGTGCTTGCCGCTCGTGATCGGAAAGAAGCGATCGTGGTCGAAGTTCGCCGGCCGCCATGCGCTCGTGCTGTGGCAGGCGTCACATTGCGTCCCGAAGCCCGAGGCGGCGTGGTTGGGGTTGGTGGTGGCGTTGTAGTCCGCGCTGTGGCACGAGAAGCAGTCGCGCGGGGTGCCGCGGAACACGCCGCCGCCATGGCACCGGTTGCAGTCGAGCCCGCGGTGCGCTCCGGTGAGCGGCCAGATCGTGTGCTTGAAGCGACTCGCCGGTACCCAGGCGGTGTCGGTATGGCACTGATCGCAGCGGGTGGGGAAGCCGCTCGAGGCGTGCGGCGGGTTGGTGGCGGCGTTGTAATCCTGCGCGTGGCAGGCGAAGCAGTCGCGCGGCGTGCCGCGATAGCGACCGCCGGCATGACAGGCGTCGCACGCGAGCCGCGCGTGCGCGCCCCGCAGCGGGAAGCTCTTGTGGAAACCGCTCACGCGCGTCGACCATGCACGCGGGGTGTGGCACTGCTCGCAGCGGGTGGAGAAGCCGCTCGCGGCGTGCGGCGGGTTCTGCGTGGCGGCATACTGCTTGGCGTGACAGGCGAAGCAGGCGGTGGGCGCCCCGCGGAAGCGTCCCGTCTTGTTCTTGCCATGGCACGCCGTGCACTCGAGCAGCGCATGCGCGCCGACGAGCGGCATGCGGGTCTTGCGGTGCTCTCGCACCGCCGCGGTCACGGTGAAGCTGCGCTCGTTGTGACACCGCTCGCAGTGCTGACCGTTCTCGCCCTTGTGCACGTCGGCGTGGCAGACCACGCACCCGGCGGCCTCGCGCGCGATCCCGCGACCGTCGTGGCAGCGATTGCACTGCAGACTCGCGTGCGCCGCGCGCAGCGGGAAGCCGGTCAACTTGTGGCGAAAACGCACCTTGGGCCGCGGCCGGAGCTTGTGCCAGTTCGCGGTGATGTGGCACGCGGCGCAGTCGGTGCCCGGCGGCAGTCCGCGGTGGCGCGGCTTCGACGGCGGCGCGCCGTCCTGTGCCCAGACCAGCAGCCCGAGTCCGATCGTGGCCAGCACGGCCGGGATCCACGGCCGCGCGCGCGCTCCGGTCGGCCGCTGCGCGCTCGTGTGCTCGGTGCTCACCGCCCGTTCCTCCCCCTCCGGCGCCAGGGCGCGGCGCGGTGCGCGTCGGCGTGACACGCCGCACAGGTGTGCGGCGTCGCGCGATAGCGCACGACCGTGGTTCCCGGCGCGATCTCGATCCGATCGTGACAGCCCTCGCAGCGCGCCTTCGCGTGCGCGCCGTCGAGCGGAAAGTTCGTCATGCGCGCGTGGTCGAAGCGCACCGCCGGACGGAACCGGTGCTCGTCGTGGCATGCTGTGCAGTCGCGCCGCGGTGCGGCGGCCACGAACTGCCCGAGGTGCGGATCGCGGTGGCAGCCCGTACACCGGGTCTCGAGCGGACGATAGTGCACCCGCCGCCGGCCCGCCCCCACCGCCACGGCGCGGTGGCACTTCGCGCAGGTGAGCTGTGCGTGTCGGCCGCGCAGCGGGAAGCGCGTCCGCGCGTGGTCGAACCCGCGCGGCTTCCAGTCCCGATCGTCGTGGCACCGCGTACACCGCATGCCGAGCTGACCGGCGTGCGGATCGCTGTGGCAGTCGCCGCAGTGCGCCGAGGCCGGCCGCAGCGTGAGCCGCTCGCGCCCCTCGCGGTGGCAGCGGTCACAGGCGACGGTGGCGTGCGCGCCCGTCAGCCGGAACGCGAGCTGATCGTGCGCGGCGCGATCGAAGGTGGACGGCCGGAAGTGCTGCACCGTGTGGCAGGCGGCGCACTCTCCGCGGTCGGAGCGGTGGCGCAGCTCGCCGTGGTGCGCGTCCTCGTGGCAGTCGAGGCAGCGGGCGAACGCAAGCGGCGCGACCCGCTCGAGCCGCCCGCCCTCGGCCTTGCCGTGACACTTCGTGCAGGCCACGCGTCGGTGCGCGCCCTCGAGGGCATAGCGCGTGCGGCGGTGGTCGGCGACGGTGAAGCGCTTCGCCGGCGCCCACGTCGCGGTGTCGTGACAGCGCGCGCAGTCCGAACCGAGTCGTCCCTCGTGCCGGTCGCGGTGGCAGGCTGCGCACTGCGCGGGCGGCTCCGAGGCGCGGGTGTGCGCGGCGATCGCGCGCGCGGGCCGCTTCACGGAGAAGGCCGGCGCCTTTCCGTGGGCAAGCTTCGGGTGCGCGCGCACCGCCTCGGCCTCGCCCCCCCGCACGAGATCGAGGTGGCACAGGTTGCAGGCCGCCTGCCGGTGGGCGCCGGTCAACGGAAAGCGATCGGGAGCGTGGCGCGCGCGGACGAAGCGGCTGTCCTTCCACGGCCGCCGGTCGTCGTGGCACGCGGCGCAGTCGGAACCGAGGCTGCCGCCGTGCGCCCGGTCCTCGTGGCAGCTCGCGCACGCAGCGCCCTGCACGCTGCGGTCGAGCCGCTCGCCATGGCAGTCGGCGCAGCCGAGCTCGGCGTGCTTGCCGCGCAGGGCGAAGCCCGTCTTCGCGTGCTCGGCCACGGTGTAGCGCGCCGGCTTGAACGCGCGCTCGTCGTGGCACCGCGTGCAGTCGCTGCCCATGCGCCCCGCGTGCCGATCCTCGTGGCAGTCGGTGCACCGGCTGTGCGGCAGATCGCGCCACCGCATGAGCGCCACCTCGGAGCCGCCGGGTTGCGGGCGCGCATCCGCCGGCAGATGGCAGGCGCGACATTCGACATCAGCGTGCTTGCCGCGCAGCGGAAAGTCGGTGCGTGCGTGGTCGAATCCCCGCGCCGGGCGGAAGCGCTTCTGGTCGTGACAGCGGGCGCAGTCGTCACCGAGCTCACCCCGGTGCACGTCCTCGTGGCAGCTCGCGCACGCGCGATCGAGCCCGAGGTAGGTGCGCGCGAGCGCGCCCGCCTTGCCCTTGAACGCCCGGACCTTCGCGTCCTCGATCCGCTCGGCGTTGTGGCACTTGTTGCAAGCGAGCGGTCGGTGCGCCCCCTCGAGCGCCCAGCCCGTCTTGCGGTGGTCGAAGCTCTCGGGGCCGCCCGCCGGCCAGCGCACGAGCGCGAAGTCGCGACCGACGTGTTCGTGGTGGCAGCGCTCGCACCGCGCGCGCTCGGCCGCGGGCAGCCGGCCGTGAAAGCCCTTGCCGGCCTCGATGCGCGTGCGCAGCGGCTCGTGACACCGCAGACACAGGTTCGCGCTGAGCCCCTGGCCCACCTCGTGGCAGTGGGTGCAGTTACGCATCCCCTCGAGGTGCGCGTGCGGGCGGGCGAGCGGGCCCGGCGAGAGCTGGGCGCGCGCAGCGGACGCGCTCGCAAGCGCGAGCCCGATCGCCACCACGACCGTCCGGATCGTGTCCCGCATGCCGCAGCCCCCCGATCACCAGATCGCATAGCCCATCATGGACACGGTGACGATGTGCACGATCGCCGCGATGACCATGACGATCGCGAGCCGCAGGTGCAACCCGCGCCAGCGTTCGAGTACGCGCTGGAATCCGCGGGTATACGCCATGCGCAGCCCCAGCATCGCGAGTCGGCGGGTGGCGCGCGCGATCGCGTCGCGTTCGTGCGCCTCGATGCCTGCCCGGCGCAACGCCGATCGCAGCCGCCACCAGCGGCGCAGCCACGTGAGGTCGGTGCGCAGCGAACTCAGCACCAGCGCGAAGCCCGAGAGGTGCGCGGCCACGGTGGGTTGGGCCGCCTCGCGGATCTGCTCGCGCACCGGCTCCGGCAGCGAGGGATCGTCGACGTAGCGGGCGAGCAACGCGCGGTGGCGCCGTTCGAGCTCTTCGCGCTCGAGCGCCTGGCCGTAGAGGTTGCGCGGCACCTGCGCGTAGAGATAGCGCCCGATCAGCCCCGCGAACACGAGCACGCCGGTGCTGAGAGCCACGACCTTGCCCACGAGGTTGCGCACGAGGAACGCCGAGTGGAAGGCGAGCAGCGCCGAGCCGAACAGGCCGCAGAACACGTGGATTTCGAGCCACAGCCGCCGGCTCCCGAAACCCTCGAGCCGTCGCCAGCGGCGCCGCACAGAGTACAGCAGGTTGAGCACGAGCAGCGCGGTGCCCACGATCCCGAGCCGACGCCCGAGGGTGCCGCTCGACTTGAGCTGATCGTGCAGCGGGTGCTCGAGCCGCTCGGGCAGCGGCAACCGGTAGTAGTCCCAACCGTACCACGCGAGCGCGGTCACGACCCCGAGGCCCACGACCGTCAGGGTGAGCGCAAGGAGGCGGAAGCCGCGGGCGGCGGCGCGCTCGCGCGCAGCGGCGGCTTCCGCGTCCTCGCCCCCGCCGGTCGCAACCTGTCGCAGATCGCTGTCCGACCGATCCGGGGCGGGCCGGGGAGCGGGCCATTTTCCGTACCGGTTGCAACGATCGGGCACCCCGGCCTGTCGACGGTGCACGGTCTCGGTGCCCCCTGCGCTGCGGGTCTCTGGGTTCATGTGCCCTCCTGCGCTACCATGAGCCCTTCGAACGACGGTCGTGAGCAACCGCGAGCCCGACCGGGAGGAATGCCCATGCAGCGAGACGCCCGCCGCCGCCCTCGCCTTGCGCCCCGATTCTCGACACTGCCGATCGCGCTGTTGCTCCTGTTGGCGTTGCCACGCAACGCCCGGGCCCACCTCGTTCCGGTCGGCGTGGGCATGCAGACCTTCGTGAAGGTGGAGCCGGGCAAGCTCACCGTGCAATATAACTTGGGATTCTCGTCGAACACGGGTTACGCCGAACTCTCACGCATGGAGACAAGCGGCGACAACGTGCTACAAGCCGAGGAGATCCGCGCCTGGTTCGACCGCATGGCACCGCGGCTTCTCATGGGACTCGAGGTGCGGGTCGACGGCAAGCCGGCCGCATTCCGGATCGTGGAGCGCCGCCCCATGCCGCCGCTCGAGGGGCTGCACCTGTACGAGACCAACGGTGCGTTCGACACCTGGTGGACCTTCGAGTCGAGCCAGCCCTTCGGCCCCGGCATGCACACGATCGAGGTGCACGACAACAACTTCACCGGCGAGATCAGCGAATCGCTCATGTGGCTGCCGCAGCCGCTCGGCACCACGTTCCGCACCTACGCGTGGGAGCCCTTGCCGCCGGGCTCCCGACAGGAGAAGCGCGGCACCGAGGTGGTGATGTTCTGCCGCGGCATGCGGATCTACTTCGAGTTCGCGCCGTGGGTCTACGAGGCGCTTGCGCAGCGGCGGGCGATCCCCACCGCCACCGCCGACGTTGCGCGCGGCATGCGGGCCACCGCCGAACAGGCGCTCGCGCGCCTCGGCCGCACGAGCGCGGCGACCGCCACCGCAACCGTCGCCGCCACCGCGACGGCGCAACCGGGCGCGCTCTCGAGTTCCCCCGTGGCTCCCACCGCCATGGCGCAGCGCAGCGCGGAGCGACCCGGCCAGCAGGCGCAGCGCGAGACCGGGGCGCTCTTGTCGCTGCGCGATCGGGCGTTTCCGATCGCGATCCTGCTCGCGCTGCTGTGGGGCGCCATGCACGCGCTCGCCCCGGGCCACGGCAAGTCCATGGTGGCGGCCTACCTGCTCGGCAGCGACGGCAAGGTGCGGGACGCGCTGTGGCTCGGCTTCAGCGTCACGATCTCGCACGTGGGCTCGATCTTCATCGCGTTCGTGGCGGTCTTCGGCTTCGTGCGCCTGATCGGCATCAACCGCGACACCGCCTCGGGGCTCGTGCAGTTCGGGCTGCAGCTCGTGGCGGGCCTGCTCGTGGTCGC
>RFJN01000027.1 GCA_003694875.1 Planctomycetota bacterium
CCGGGCACGCGGCGTCGCGGCGGCACCGGGCGTTCGCGCAGGATCTTGCGCAGCAGCGTCTCGAGGTCGTCGGCCTCGAACGGCAGCCGGCGGGTGAGCATCTCGTACAGGCACACCCCGAGCCCGTAGATGTCGGCGCGGTGGTCGATGTCGGTCTCGCCGCGCGCCTGCTCGGGGCTGAGGTGGGTCGGGGTGCCGAGCACCGCGCCCGCCTGGGTGAGCTGGCCGAGTGCGAGCACCTTGGCGAGGCCGAAGTCGGTGATCACCGGGCGGTCGCCCTCGGTGACGATGATGTTGGCGGGCTTGATGTCGCGGTGCACGATCCCTTCGCGGTGCGCGTAGTCGAGCGCCTGCGCGATGCGCAGCGCGATCAGCGCGGCGCGCGCGGGATCGAGCGGCTCGCCGCTGTGGATCAGCTCCTTGAGGGTGGGGCCCTCGACGAGCTGCATGGCGTAGTACAGAAGCCCCTCGGCCTCGCCCACCGCCCACACCGGCACGATGCCCGGGTGGTCGAGACGGCCCGCCGCGGCCGCCTCGCGGCGAAAGCGTTCGATCGCCTTGTCGCTCTTGCCCTCGGTGTACAGCACCTTGAGCGCGACCCGTCGCTCGAGCGGCCGCTGGATCGCCTCGAACACCACCCCCATCGAGCCGCGGCCGATCTCGCGCACGATCTCGAAGTCGCCCACCCGCTCGAGGCCGGCGAGCGAGTGCAGCTCGGAGGCGGTGAGATCGGGCGGCGTCTCGGGATCGGGTCGTGCCGTCATGGCGGGCTCATTTCTCCGGGCGCGGGGCGGGAGGGTGGCCGCTGCGGCGTGCGGCGAGCAGCCGGTCGCGGCTCTCCCAGACCCGCAACACGTTCTCCCCCAGAATGCGTCGGATCCGCGCCTCGGACCAGCCCCGGCGCACCATCGCCTCGGTGAGCTGCGGCAGGCCCGCCGGATCGACCGCGGGCCGGATCCAGCCGTCCCAGTCGCTGCCGAGCGCGACGTACCGGTCGCCCACGAGGTCGATCACGTGCTGCATGTGGGCGAGGATCTCGTCGATCCGCGGGTGGTCGAGCGCCATGCCGCCGAACATGATCCCGATCACGCCGTCGCGTGCGGCGATCGCGCGGATGTCGTCGTCGCTGATGTTGCGCCAGTGATCCCGCACCGCCTTGACCCCGGTGTGGCTGTTGATCGGCGGGAAGGCGCTGCGCCGCACCGCCTCCTGCAGCGTGCGGCTGCCCGCGTGCGCGGTGTCGACGAGCAGGCCGAGCTCGTTCATGCGATCGATCAGCCGCCGGCCGAGTTCGGTCAGTCCGCGCTCGGGATCGCCCCCGCCGTGATGGCCGTAGGCGTTGTCCTCGAGGTGCACCGGCGCCACGAACAGCACCCCGTGTTCGGCGAGCCAGTCGAGCTTCGAGAGATCGCCGTCGGGCAGCGCGTGCGCGCCCTCGATGCCGTGAAACAGCGAGATCACGCCCCGGGCGGCGTTGGCCCGCAGCTCGGCGGCGGTGCGCACGAGTGCCACGTCGTCGCGCCCCTCGAGCATGTGCGCGAGCCGCTCCATCTGGTAGCGGACCCGTTCCCAGGGGCGGGTCCAGGTGCGCGGTGGCCAGCGGTTGCGGATCGCGTTGAGCCCGATCGGCCACAGGCTCGCGAGCGTGATCGCCTGCGCGTCGACGCCTCCCTCGCGCAGCCGCGGAAAGTCGACGTGGCCGTGGCGGTTGCGCCGGCGCAGATCGCGCCGCCACAACAGGGCGTCCGCGTGCAGGTCGATCACGATCGCGCTGCGGTGCAGCCGGCGCGCCCGTTCGCTCACCTCGATCTGCGGTGCGGGCGCGTCGAACAGCCAGTCGAAGTCGATCGCGAACGCGGTGGCGGTGAGCCCCAGCAGGCCGACGCCGATCGTGCGGCGCAGCCAGCGGCGGCGGGACGGGTTGGAGGGCTCGGACATGGCGGGCTCCCGGTGGTTCGGACACGTGTCCTCTCCCTTACCCGATCGGTCCCCGGCCCGCCAGTGCGCGGTTGCAATGCGGTCCCAACGGCGGCTCGCCCCCTGCCGTATCAACGGTTCCATGCGGCAGGGAGGGGAGCGCGTGCGCCCGCGGCCGCTGGATGCGCAACCGTGAGGTACGAGGAGACAACGATGGTGCGGTATCGTCACCGGCTCGGCATGATCGCCGGGCTGCTTGCGTTCGCGGTCCTTCCCGCCTGCCAGGTCAAGTATCGGCACGAGGTCGAGAAGCCCGGCACCCCGGCGAAGTACACCTACGCCGCCGGCGGCTTCATGCGCTACGACGGCTACGACGACGTGGCGGGCGACATGGAGATCGCCTCGGTCGACTACAAGAAGCCCGGCAGCGAGGTGATCGTGCGTCTCACGGGCGTGATCCACATCGCCGATCTCGAGTACTACAAGGAACTGCAGCGGCACTGTCTCGATACGGCCGACGTGGTGCTGTTCGAGGGGGTGAAGTTCGAGGGCCAGGAGGAGAAGCCGCAGCAGAAGACGGGCAGCGAGCTCGGCGACATGTACAGCGCCATGGGCAAGCTGCTCGGGGTGGCGTTCCAGAAGGACGGGATCGACTACACGCGGCCGAACTTCGTGCACTGCGACATCACGGTCGGGCCCGACGATCCGCTCAACCAGCAGGTCGACCCGGAGCAGATGCGGCAGGCGGCCCAGATGATCAAGCCCATGCTCGCTTTCAAGACCATGCTGGCCTCGGGGCCCGAGGGCTATCGGACCGAGGACGCGATCAAGCACTTCATGGTCAACACCATGATGATGCAGATGGATTCCATGACCGACGCCGAGGCGCGCAAGGCGGTCGAGCGCCGGCTGCGCGAGCAGGGTCAGGTCGTGCCGCCCGGGATGGAGAAGAAGGTCGACAAGGTGGCCGAGGCGCTGCGTCGCGCCGGTGGGCTCGGCGGAGTCGGCATGTCGCCCGAGATGCAGGAGCAGATCCTGCACCGGCGCAACGACTACGTGATCGCGCGGCTCAAGGAGCGGCTCGCCAAGGCCGACCCCACGCAGAGGCAGGTGATCGCGGTCTTCTACGGGGCGGCGCACATGCCGGGGATCGGAGCCGCGCTCGAGGAGATGGGCTACGAGCCGGTCGAGACGACGTGGCTGCGCGCCTGGCGCATGAACCACCGCGGTGGCGAGATCGTGGCCTCGGTCGAGCCGGGCGGGATCCGGTACGGTCCCGAGGCGGCGGCTCGCTCGCGCGCCGAGCGCAAGAAGCGCGGCGTGGCGCTCGAGCCCGAGCGCGCTCCCGCCCGCAAGCGCGAGCCCGTGCTCTACTGAGGCCGACCGCCTCGATCGCTCGCCCCTCTCTGCGCGCCCGCACCCGAGTCCGTTCGGGGGCGGGCGCGCGCCCTGTCGGGGGGTGTTGCGCGAGGGCGGACGCGCTAGCATGGAGGTATGCGACAACGGCGCAGACGCGGCGGCTGGGTGATCGCGCTCGTGCTCGCGGGCTGCTCCGATCCGAGCGGCACCGCGGTGACCGGTGTGGTCTCGGCTCCTGCCGCGAGTGGCTCGGCGCAGCTGCTGCGGCGCGTGGAGGTGCTCGAGCAGGGGCTCGCTGCGCGCGACGAGCAGCTGCAGGCGCTCGAGCAGGCGCTCGCGGAACGCGACGCGGTGCTCGAGACGCTGGGCACCCGGCTCGACGCGTTGCACGACAGCGTTGCTGCGGTACGCACACAGACCGCCGAGTTCGCCGAGCGGCTCGCGGCGGCCGAGGCGCGTCGGGACGGAGAGCGGCAGCAGCTCGAGCGGCAGATCGCGCGCCTCGGTGCGAGCCTCGAGGCGCTCGAGCGCCGGCTCGAGGCGGACGAACGGGTGATCGCGTCGCTGCGCGCGCACTCGCCCGTGCCCAACCTTGCACGCGAGGTGCCCGCGCTCGAGGCGCGGGTGATCGGTGTCGAGCGCGCCGCGGACGGCGGGCTGTCGCTGCTGCTCAACGCCGGCCGGCAGCAGGGGGTGGAGCCGGGCTGGGAGTTCACGATCCGGCGCGGCGAGCGCACGATCGCCAAGGCGCAGGTCGAGAGCGTGGGGCGCGGGGTCTCGAGCGCGCGTGTGGTGTTCCGGCGCGAGGGCGAGCGGGTGCGCGAGGGCGATCGGGCCTCGACGCGTCCGTGAGCGCGTGGTGTGTCCGCTCGGGCACCCCGAACGCCTGTGAGCGGCGCCCGAGCGGCGATCTCGGCACGCACCTGTGGTGGAGCTACGGCGCGAGCTGCCAGACCAGCGCGGTGGTGTCCCAGCTTCCGGAGAGCGCGAGCTTGCCGTCGGGGCTGAAGGCGACGGAGTTGACGCCCAACTCGTGGCCCTCGAAGGTGCGGATCCGACGGCCGGTCGCGATGTCCCAGAGCGCGAGGGTGTTGTCCTTGCTGCCCGAGAGTGCGAGCTTGCCGTCGGGGCTGAAGGCGACGGAGTTGACGCCCAACTCGTGGCCCTCGAAGG
>RFJN01000269.1 GCA_003694875.1 Planctomycetota bacterium
AACCGCTGCGGGTCGGCGAGGTGTCCCGCGCGCACCGCGGCCCACGTCTGCAGCGGACTGAAGGCGTAGCGGGCGCGGGCGGGGGTGAGCCCGTCCGCACGGCGTGCCACCCAGTCGTGCCGGTCGAGATACCCCACCATGCGCGCGATCAGACGGCGGGCGCGCTCGCGCAGTGGCGGCACCCGCAGCAGCGTCTGGCTCAGACCGAGAAACACCCCCACGTACTGGTCGCGCGAGATGTCGTTGAGCGTGCCCACGCGCTGTCCGCGCAGCGTGCTCCAGGCGAAGTCGATGTCGCCGAGGATCGAGCCGATGAATGGTCCGTCGGGCACCACGCAGCGGCTCAGCCGTCCGTCGACCGGCGCGACGTCGAGGCAGTCGGTCACGCCCGCCACCGCGCGGTCGAGACCGGCGAGCGCCTGTGCGCTGCCGGTCAGCTCCCAGTGCAGCGCCTCGCCCATGATGTAGTGGCCCGTCCAGATCGTCGAGTCGCCGAGTCCGTAGCGCACCGGCGTGCCGTTGCCGTAGCCCGGCTGGTCGAACCACACCTCGGCGATCGTGCCGAACGGCAGGTGCCAGCGCGCGATGTCGGAGTCGACCTGGTCGACCGCCTGCGCGAGCGGCACCGGCGGCTGGACGGGTTGCAGGCCGGGGCCCCCGGTGCCGAAGGCGCTCACGCTCGGAACGGCGCCGAGTCCGAGCTGCTGCAGGCGGCCGGCGAGCGCGGCGAGCACCCCGCGGATCACCGGGTCGGCGGCGGCGGTGACCTGCGGCAGGATCTGCTGCAGCAGCGGGAGGGTGGAGCTCGCGCGCAGCTGCAGGGCGATCTGCGGGGTGCCGAGTGCCGTGGCGCGCGGCTGGCGCGGATCGCTCAGGTCGAAGCGCGCCGGTGCGACGAGCCGGATGTCGCGCGCATCCACGCTGACGTCGCCGGCGATCGTCGTCGTGACGGGCAGCCCCAGCAGCTGGGTGCTCGCCACGTAGCCCACCTCGAACACCACCGACAGACGCCAGTGCCCGGGCGGCATCGGGAAGTAGAGGGTGAGTTCGTCCGGCGCCGTCGCCTCGAGGCCCGGAGCGGCATCGAAGTCGATCTGCAGGTCCCGCCAGCCGAGCAGCAGCGGCTCGCGCTGCACGAGGTCGTCGAGCTCGCGACCGATCTGCGGCTCGAGCACCGCACGGATGTGGTACCAGTCGCCCCACCACGCGCGGGCGAGCAGATCGGTGAAGGCGCTCGTGGCCGCCCGCTCGATCGCGGGGGAGGCCGGCACGTAGGGGCTGCCAAGTGCCGTCAGGGCGCGCTGCCAGTGCTCGGTGCTGACCGCGCTCTGCCGTGGTCCCACCGAACTCGCCCCGCTCGTGGCACGCCCGCCGGCCCCGCCGCCGGTCCCGCATGCGCTCAGCATGGCGAGCGCGAGTGCGAGTGCCGCTCGCAGGCGGGCGGGAGCGCCCACGGGCTTGGGCGGCATGGCGGATCCTCCAGAGTTCGAGACGCGGCGCGTCGGTGGGTCATCGTAGCGTCTCGCTCGTCGAAGTCCAGATTGCGAAGGGGCCGGGCTGCGTCCGGGCACTGGAGGTCGGACGCTCCTCCGAATGGGGGGCGAAACTCGCTGTCTCGCGGCTCGCGGACGAGGCCAGACTCAGCTTGTGGGCGAAGCGGGTCGGGTGGAGACGCGGCTTCGCTTGCGCCCGAGGCTGCCCGTACCGAGCGCCGTGAGAAGGGCGACGAGCGCGAGCGGCCCCGCGTGCGGCTCCGGGACAGGGACCGGGGTGTCGAGCGTGGCGAGCCAGGCTTGCCGGGTGCCGAGCGGATCGAGCCCGTAGCCCACGATGACGCGTCCGTCGGGCGAGATCGCCCTCGCCTGCTCCAGCCGCCAGCCGGTGACGTCTGCCCCCCCGGCGGCAAGTACGTCCGCGAGTCGCCGCATGCCCGACACGGCGTCCCACACGAAGGCCTCCTGCCCGAGTGACGTGGTGCCGTAGCCGACCACGACCGACCCGTCCGCGGAGGTGGCGAGGGCGGTGCTCGAGAACCCGCCCCCCGGCAGATCGCCGAGTCCTGTCATGAGACCCGTCGCGGCGGTCCACCGGAAGGCCTGCTGGCCGTTGGGGCTCGTGCTGTAGCCGACGACCACGTTGCCGTCCGCCGAGACCCCGTATGCCACGCTGGTGGAACCCGCGCCGCCGGGCAGGAATCCGAGGCCGGTCATCGAGCCTGTCGCGGCGCTCCAGCGGAAGGCCTCGATTCCCTGGGCGCCGCTGGCATATCCCACGACGATCGATCCGTCGGCCGAGGCGGCGAAGGCAATCCCGTCCACACTCCCGCCGGGCAGATCTCCCAGAACGGTGGGGACGGCGGTGGCGGCGTCCCAGACCACCGGTTGGCGTCCGGCGCTGTCGGAGCCATAGCCCACGATCCGCGTGCCGTCGGCCGACACGCCGTACGCAAACCCTGTCGACAACCCGCCGGGTGGGTCGCCGAGTGCGTGGACAGCGGAGCCGTCGTTCGGCCACCACGTCGCCGCCAGCCCGGTGCTGCCCGCGCCCACGCCCACGATACGCGTACCGTTCGCGCTCACTCCCTCGGCGGATCCGTATGTGATTCCCCCCGGAAGGTCGGGAAGCACCTGGACCGCGCCGGTCGTGGTGTCCCAGACCGCCGCTCTCGTCTCCGAAGCGGACTGGGAGGAACCCACCACGTAACGACCATCGGCCGACACGCCGAACGCCGAACTCGACTGGCCATGGCCCGGAGCGAATCCGAGGCCGGTGAAGGTCAGCGCGCTGGCCGTCGGAGCGAAGAGCAGCGCCGTGAGGACGGCCCATGTTGCGCGTCCCCGGAGCGAGCCCGCGGTGGGCGTTGCGGCTCCGCCCGGGCGGTGGTCGAGGGGCGCGCTCATGGCAGGCAAGCTCGCCGAGCTGCCGGGGACGGGTTCGGGCTCCCCGGCACTCGGCGTGACGCGTCGGCGTCCCGCGTGCGGAGACGCCGTGGCCGCCGAGTGCGTCGCCCGCGCATGCGGTCGGTGAAAGCGGGGGGCCGAAGACGGTCGCAATGGGGGTTCATGGTCGCCGCCCGCCTCGTCGTGATCGGGCGCCCCTGCGGCCCGCGAGCGCTATGATCCCGAGCAGCACCAACGCCGGCCCGCCGGGTTCGGGGACGACGACCCCGCTCAGGGTGCTGCTTCCGGCAAGCGACGCGACGAACGCTTCCTGCCGCCC